>JBKPTM010000238.1:0-9351 GCA_046765935.1 Actinomycetota bacterium
CTACCGTTCCCGCGATGAATCCGCCCGAAGCGGGCGCAGTCGCCGCGCCCGAGATTCTCATCTCTCCGCCCGCACGCTGGCGCCCGGTGAACCTGGGCGAGCTCTGGGCACACCGCGAGCTGATCTACTTCCTCACCAAGCGCGAGCTCCAGATCCGTTACAAGCAGAGCTTCTTCGGGGTCAGCTGGGCGCTGCTGCAGCCCCTCATCTTCGCCGGCGTCTTCGCATTGTTCTTCGGCGTGATCGCCAAGATCCAGCCCCCTAACGATCTGCCCTACGCCGTCTTCGCGGTGGCGGGAATCGTTCCCTGGCTGTTCACCTCGACTGCTATTCAGCAGGGCGCCGGCAGCCTCGTTCTGGACGCAAACCTGATCGCGAAGGTCTACTTCCCGCGGCTTGCGCTACCGATCTCCAAGGGCCTCAGCCTGATCATCGATCTGCTGATCGCGCTGCCCATCGTCGTGATCGTGGTCTTGCTCTACGGCGTCGGTATCGCCTCCACCATCTGGCTTGTGCCGGCATTCCTGCTCCTCGGGGTCGTGACCGCCTTCTCGTTGGCCACCTTCCTCGCCGCCGTCAACGTCAAGTACCGCGACGTCCAGCTGGTCGTCCCGATGCTGATCCAGATCCTCTTCTTCGCCAGCCCGGTCCTCTATCCGGGGACGCTGGTGGGCGACACCTCGGGCCACGCCTGGTCCTACATCTACTCGATCAATCCGATGGCCTCCGTCCTCGATGGCATGCGCTGGGCGCTGATCGACGGCCAGCCCTACCCGGGGACCGCCAACATCCTGATCTCGGTGGGCAGCGCAGCCCTGCTGCTGGTCGGATCGCTCCTCTACTTCCGGCGCGCCGAGAACTTCTTCGCTGACGTCATATGAGCAAGCCGGCAATCGAGGTCAACGGGCTGGGCAAGCGCTTCGAGATCGGAGCGGCGCCCGGCGGCTACGTGCTCCTTACGGAGCAGATCGCGGAGCGGGTACGCCGCCGCGGCCGGCCGCCCAAGAAGCAGGAGTTCTGGGCGCTTCAGGATGTCGACTTCGAGGTCCAGGAGGGAGAGACGTTCGGCGTCATCGGCCACAACGGCGCCGGCAAGAGCACGTTGCTGAAGATCCTCTCCCGGATCACCCCGCCGACCGTCGGGGAGGCCTACCTTCGCGGACGGGTCGGAGCGCTGCTCGAGGTCGGCACGGGATTCCATCCCGAGCTCACCGGCCGCGAGAACGTCTTCCTGAACGGCGCGATCCTGAACATGCCGCGGGCGGAGATCCAGCGGCGCTTCGACGAGATCGTCGAGTTCGCCGACATCGGCCCCTTCATCGACACGCCGGTGAAGCGCTACTCCAGCGGCATGCAGCTGCGCCTGGCCTTCTCGGTCGCCGCCCACCTGGAGCCGGAGATCCTGATCGTCGACGAGGTCCTCTCCGTCGGAGACGTCGCGTTCCAGCAGAAGTGCCTGGACCGCATGGAGGACGTTTCGAGGGAGGGCAGGACGATCGTCTTCATCAGCCACAACCTCGGCTCGGTTCGCAACCTCTGCGACCGCGCGATGCTGCTCAGCCGGGGCAGAGTGAACGCGATCGGCGGGGTCGGCGAGGTGATCAAGGAGTACGTCGGCGAAGTCGAAAGGGATCTGCCCCGGAGCCTGAGGGAACGCGAGAACCGAGACGGAACGGGGGAGCTTCGCTTCGTCGACATGCACGTGGAGCGCGAGGGCCAGGTGATCGACAGCCCCACCACTGGCGAGGACTGCGATTTCGTCCTCCGCTACGAGGCCGAGCGCGACCGGCCGTTCCGGACGGTCAACTTCGGGATCAGCATCTTCTCGCTCGAGGACAGCACCCCCCTCCTGCACCTCTCATCCGAGACCTCGGGCGCCGTCTTCCGCGAGGTCCCCCCACGTGGCGAGGCTCGGTGCCGGCTCCACAACTGCCCGCTGCCGGCCGGCCAGTACTTCATGAGCATCACTGCCGACCTGGCGGGCGAGATGCTGGACGGTGTGCATCGCGCCTTCGAGATGACGGTCGCGGGCGGGGACTTCTATGGCAGCGGCCGGCAGCCGCACCCCGATCACCGCACGGTGCTGGTCCCGCACGATTGGTCCGTGTCCGAGGGGCCGGCTGTGGCGGTTGACGCGCCGGCGGCCGAGACGGCCTACAGGGCCAAGACCTCCGCATAGCGCTCCGCCACCCGCGCGAACGAGGTCTCGTTCGCGTACCGCTCCTGGGCGGAATGGATCCTGCTGCGCAGGTCCTCATCGCGCAGGGCGAGCGCCATCTGGTCGGCGAGCGCGTCCGCCGAACACCCCTCGGCCACCGGGAGGACGACGTCGGCCGGCAGCTCCGTGAGCCAGCCGATGCCGGTGACGACGACCGGAACCCTGGCGGCGATGCAGTCGCAGACCGCTCCCGATGCGCCCGCGTTGTGCGGCGATCGAAGCTGAACCGCGAGATCCGCTGACTGCAGGACCGACCAGTACTCCTCCTTCTCGGCGCGCCCATGGAGCCGCACCGATCCCTCCAGCCCCAGCTCGGCGATCATCGCGGAGAGCGCCGCCCGTTCCCGGTCCGCGACCTCCCCGACCACCGCGAGCTGCGCGTCCGGAAAGGCCGCCGCGACCCGCGCGAATCCGGCCAGGAGGAGCGGCATCTGCTTCGCCACTGAGCTCACGATCCCGAGCGTCACGATCAGGGGCCCTTCGTGGCCAGCCGCGCCCGGGCTTGGGCGTGCGTCCGGAATCGGAATTCCGTGTGGGACGACCTGAGCCCGGGGGGCGTCGGCCGGAGCCTCCATGCGCAGGATGTCGCGCTGGTGCTCCGAGTGGACGATGAGCTGCTCGGCGTGGGCCTGGATGTCGCGCGTCATGAAGATGCCCTTGCCGATGTAGACCTGGGGGGCCCACGCATGCCGCAACTCCCAGGTGGAGACGCGCTCTCCGTACATCTCCTCGAGGCGGTTGAGCAGCCAGGCGGGATCCCGCGCGTGCCGCTGATTCTGTACCGCCTCATAGAGACCCAGCAGCCGGACGTCGTGCGCCAGCACCGCGCCGGGCCTCCTCATCAGGGCCTCGAAAGCATGTACGTGGAACGGAGAGCCGCCGAGCACGTACAGCACGCGGTCGTAGTCTCGGAGGCCGCCGAGCCAGTCGAATTCGCTGGCCGTGAACAGGCCCACCCCCTCCGGCTCCAGGGAGCGGTCATACACGGTCCCGTTCTCGACCGCGGGCGCGATCACATCGATGTCGGCGTGGGCCCGCAGCTCCTCGACGAGCCGGCGACTGTGCGTCGCGACCCCCGACCACTGCGGGGGCCACGGGGTGAGCATCGCCACCCGCTTCCGCGAGCGTGATCTCACCGGTCGGCGCGGGGCGGCGAGTGCGCGCTCGTATCCCTCGAGGGTCCGCTCGGCCACGCGGTCCCAGGTGTAGATGGCGACGCGCTTCCGCGAGCGCTCGCGAAGCGACTCGAGCTCCGTGGGGCTGTCGAGGACTCGCTCCAGGCACTTCGCCAGGTCGGCCGGATCGGCCGGGTCGAAGGTCGCCTCGAGGTCGCCCAGGATCTCGGGAATCGAGCTGGTCCCGCTCGCGGCGACGGGTGCCCCGCAGGACATCGCCTCGAGAATCGGCAGGCCCGCTCCCTCGTACAGCGACGGGAACAGGAAGAGCGCGCAGCTTCGGTAGAGCGCCGCCAGCTCGGAGTCCGAGACGAAGCCGGTGAAGAGCACGTCGTCTCTGTCGATCCCGCGCTCAACCGCGTAGGCGGTGAGCTCCTCCTTGCGGAGGTCCGAGAGCTTGCAGGCGATGACGAGCTGATGCGCTCGCCGGGTCTCCTCGCGCAGGAGGGCGAATCCGTTGATCGCCCCGAGCATGTTCTTGCGCGGATCGTCTCCGCCGACGTAGAGCACGAACCCCTCGCGGAGGCGAGGGAAGGAGCGCCGCAGAGTGTCCTGCGCCTCGTCGCGAGAGCCGACCAGCGAGGAGAACCGCTCGGAGACGCCGCAGTCGATCACGGTGACACGGCTCTCGTCGATGCCGAGGTGCTCCACGGCGTCGCTCGCGGTCTGCTGCGAGATCGCCACGGCGTGATCCGCCCGGCGGAGCAAGCCGAGGCGGGCGAAGTAAGCGGCCTTCGAGACGGGCTCAGGGTCGAGATAGCGGTCCCGGAAGAGCAGCGGGATGAAGTCGTAGAGGGTGACCACGGTTCGGACGGCGGGCGACCGCGCCCAACCCGGCCACATCTCGTCAAGCGACGTCGTCAGGTCCATCGGGGAGGCCACGTGGTAGATCGCGGGCAGGCCCGACCGAGGCGCGGAGTGGTTCGGCGCCCAGTGAAGGAGATCGGACCCGATCAGCGGCTCGAGCACTCCGGGGATGGCCTGGTCGGGGTCGAGGTGAACGGCGCCGATCGCCTCCGGGGCCAGCTCGCGCAGCGCCCGCAGCTGCTCGCCGATGAACCTCCCGATGCCGCGCTCGGCGTAGTGGACGCTCTGGGCGCCCTGGGCGTCGACCCAGACGCTCCCGGCTGGGACCTTCATCGTCAGTCCGAGAGAGACTGCGCCGGCTCTTCGCCGCGCTTCTCCAGTATCGGATCGAGGGCGCCCTCGCTCTCGAGGCGATTGCCGATCCGCTCGATCTCGCGCTCCAGCTTCGCGAGACGCGCGTTGATCTCGCGCAGCTCCGCGCCGACGTGATTGATCGACTCCGCCGAGGCGGATCCCAGCACCCTGGCCTCGTCAGTCAGCTCGCGGAGCTGATCCCGCTGCACGGTCTGGGCGGCGATGCCCAGCAGCTGCTTGAAGCGGAACAGCAGGTGATGCAGGGCCCGATTGAGCGCTGAGAGGACGCGTAAAGGCAGAGAGGGTGAGTCCATGGGAGAAGGGATACCGCGTGGCCGGGCCGCGCGCCGCAGTGAGACGCCCGCCCCTGTGAGCCACGGGATGATAGCCACGGGCTGCGGGGCCGATCAGGTTGAATGGCGCCGTGCCGAAGCGCGCGCTGATCACCGGGATCACCGGTCAGGACGGGAGCTACCTGGCCGAGCTTCTGCTCGAGAAGGGCTACGACGTCCATGGGCTGGTTCGCGGGGAGACCGAGGAGCGATTCGAACGGCTGGCCGCAATTCAGGACGCCGTCACCCTCCACGCAGCCGACCTGCTGGACGAGAGCTCCCTCTTCGACGTCATGCGCACGGTCGATCCCGACGAGGTCTACAACCTCGCCGCAATGTCGTCGGTGTCCCAGTCATGGCGCCTCGCCGTCGCCACAGCGGAGTACACCGCGGTGGGGGTCACGCGGCTGCTGGAGGCGATCCGTGAGGTCTGCCCAGAGGCCCGCTTCTACCAGGCGTCCTCCTCGGAGATGTTCGGCCGGGCCCGTGAATCGCCGCAGAACGAGGCCACCCCCTTCTACCCGCGCAGTCCGTACGGCGTGGCCAAGGTGTACGGCCACTTCATAACCGTCAACTACCGCGAGAGCTTCGGGATCAGCTCCTGCTCCGGAATCCTGTTCAACCACGAGTCGCCGAGGCGGGGCGCCGCGTTCGTCACCCGCCACATCACCCGGGGGGTGGCCTCGATCAAGCTCGGCCTCTCGGACGAGCTGGTCCTCGGCAACCTCGATGTCCGGCGCGACTGGGGCTACGCCAAGGAGTACGTCGAGGCGATGTGGCTGATGCTCCAGCAGGAGAACCCGGAGGACTTCGTCATCGGGACCGGCGTGTCGCATTCGGTCCGGGACCTGGTCGAGTTCGCCTTCGAGGCGGCCGGGCTGAAGCCCGAGGACTACGTTCGGATCGACCCGGAGCTCGCCAGGCCGGCGGAGATCGAGGAGGTCGTCGCGGATGCCTCGAAGGCCAAACGGGTGCTCGGGTGGGAGCCGAAGGTCTCCTGCGAAGAGGTGATCGAGATGATGGTCAAGGCGGACCTCGACCGGCTGCAGGCCGCCTAGCGCCGCTGCGTCACGGCCTGTCTCAGGCGGCCGAGCGTCTCCTTCACCTTCTCCTTCGTCTCGGGCCAGGTGCCCGGAGGGAACTCGGACGCATGCCGCCGCCACTCGGGGGTCGGGGAGCCGGACTTCACCATCGCCAGATGGACGCTCGTGAACAGATAGGGGCCCTCCTCCAGGACGACGTGCGGGTACTGGCTCCAGACCTGCACCTGCGCACGCGGCTCCGCGAGCGCCTTCTGCAGCTCCACGGGCGCGCGGAGCGTCTCCTCCGAGACGCTCGTCCGGAGCGGCGTGGCGGGATCCCACCAGAGCCCGTCGAACACCGTGGCCCGGAGAGCGGCCTCGTCGAAGAGGTACACGCCCGGCCAGCCATGGCCCGATCCCCTGATCCTGAACTCGGTGGCCAGGGCCGCGACCCCTCCGGGTCGCAGCACGCGATAGATCTCCTCGATGCTCCGCCGGATCTCCCGGAAGCCTCCGAAATGCTCGATCGAGCTCGACGAGAAGACCGCGTCGAACGAGTCATCCGGGAAGTCGAGCTCGAGGGCGTTCATGTCCCGGACCTCGAGGCGGTCGGGATCCCAGTCGCCGTCCCAGAACTTGCCCGGGTTGGTGAGCATCTCGGCGCTCGAGTCGGTGTCCGACCAGGCGTCGTCCGCCGCGTAGAGGTCGGTCGCCACCACCTGCCCGACCTTCGTCGTCAGCCAGTAGATCGTGGCCTCGTGCCCGGCCCCGACGCCGAGCACGCGCGCGTCGTCGGTCAGCTTTCCCAGATCGCGGAACGCGAGGGCGGTCATCGCGACCTCCCAGTACTTGCGGTACTCGTGGCCCGTCGGGAAGTCCCGGCCGAAGTGCTCGCGATCGGATTCGAAGATGTCTCGGATCAGCTCACGCAGCTCGGGGTCCTGAAAGTCCTCGAGCTCGCAGACCTTGCAGTGGCTGAGCGAGGTCAGACGCCCTCGTGGCTGTAACGGGTGACCTTGCCGGCGAGCTGATCCTCGAGGGCGGCCACATCCGCGTCGACCATCAACTCGACCAGCTGCTGGAACCGGACCTTCGGCTCCCAGCCGAGCTTCTCGCGGGCCTTGGAGGCGTCACCGAGCAGGACGTCGACCTCCGACGGCCGGTAGTACTTGGGGTCGATCTCGACGTGGTCCTTCCAGTCGAGGTCGCGGCGGGCGAAGGCGATCTCGACCGCGTCCTGGACGCTGTGCGTCTCCCCGGTGGCGATCACGAAGTCCTCCGGCTCGTCCGCCTGGAGCATCAGCCACATCGCCTCGACGTACTCCTTCGCGTAACCCCAGTCGCGCTGGGCATCGAGATTGCCCAGGTAGAGCTTCTCCTGCAGCCCGGCGGCGATCCGGGCCACGGCTCGCGTGATCTTGCGGGTGACGAAGGTCTCCCCGCGGCGGGGCGACTCGTGGTTGAAGAGGATCCCGTTGACGGCGAACATGTCGTACGCCTCGCGGTAGTTGACCGTCGCCCAGTACGCCGCCACCTTGGCCACCCCGTACGGGCTGCGCGGGTGGAAGGGCGTGTCCTCGTTCTGCGGCGGCGGCGCGGCGCCGAACATCTCCGAGGAGGACGCCTGGTAGAAGCGCGGGCTGACGCCGGCCTCGCGGATCGCCTCCAGCAGCCGCACCGTCCCGGCCCCGGTGACGTCGAACGTGTACTCGGGGATGTCGAAGGAGACGCGCACATGACTCTGGGCGCCGAGGTGGTAGAGCTCGTCGGGCTGGAGCTCGTAGAGGAGCTTCACCAGAGCGACCGAGTCGGAGAGGTCGCCGTAGTGGGTGAACAGGCGAACGCCCTGTTCGTGGGGGTCGTGGTAGAGATGATCGATCCGATCCGTGTTGAAGCTCGAGGAGCGGCGGACGATGCCGTGGACCTCGTAGCCCTTCTCGAGCAGCAGCTCGGCCAGGTACGACCCGTCCTGGCCGGAGATGCCCGTGATCAGGGCGCGCTTGGTCGTCCCCTCGACGCGGGGGAGCGGGGAATTTGCATCGTTTCGGTCCGCCACCGGGGCGCCAATATAGGCGGTCCTCCGAACACCTACTCTCCCCCGCCGGATGGCGATGCTGTCGGTCATCACCCCCGCGCGCAACATGGCGCAGTTCCTGCCGGAGACGCTCGACAGCGTCGCGGCGCTGCGCACGCCGCACGAGCACATCGTGATCGACGGCGCCTCGGATGACGGGACCGTGGAGCTGCTCGAGGGCCGCGAGGACCCTCACCTCACCTGGATCTCGGAGCCAGACAGCGGCCAGACCGAGGCGGTGAACAAGGGCCTGCGCCTGGCGCAGGGCGACCTACTCGCCTGGGTCAACGCCGACGACGCCTACATCCCCGGTGCGATCGACCGCGCGCTCGACCACCTCGAGGGCAATCCGCTGACGGGCGCGATTTTCGGCGCCGTCAACTACATAGACGAGAACGGCGAGGTCTTCCGCACCCTGGTCCCCCCTAAGTTCAGCTGGCGGAAGTACCTCTACTTCGGCGCATTCGTGACGACACCGACGATCATCTGGCGCCGGGAGCTGCTCGCCCAGGCGCCTGCGCTGGATGAGGCCTACCGCGACGCGGCCGACTACGACTTCTACCTGCGGCTGCTGCGCGGAGTGCGGGTCGACCGGATCGAGGAGCCCTATCTCGACTTCCGGTACCACCCGACATCCAAGACGACCACCGACGTCTGGGTGCAGCTCAACGAGGCGATGGAGATCCGTCTCGGTTGGGCCAGCAACCCGCTGCAGCGCGGGATCATGCGCGGCTGGGAGGGAACGCGGCGCGCGATCCTGCCGCGCATCTCGAACTGGCCGCACCCGGAGCCGCGCGGGGCCGTCAAGCTGCTGCGCCGGATCGGCGCCCGTGGCTAGCGACGCGACGCCGCGGACCGAGGGCGGCCCGGTCTTCGAAGGTCCCACGCTGCGCCTTCGCATCGCCGTCTGGCTGGCGCGGGGCATCGAGTGGGTGCTGCGCCACCACCGGCTCGCCCGCGTGCTCGACGCCGCCGGGGACGCGAACGCGCGGATCAGCGCCTTTGTTCTGCGCGGCACCGAGCGCGAGTGCCCCTGCTGCGGCGGCAGCTTCGGCCGCATGTCGCGGCGGCGGATCTCGGGTTGGGGCGGAATCTGCCCGCGCTGCCGCTCTCATCGACGCCACCGGGCCATCGCCCTGCTCCTCGCCCGCGGAGATCTCGGGGGCCGCCGCCTCCTCCACTTCGCGCCGGAGTCGCTCTTCGATCCGCTGTTCGCGCGATTGCCACGGATCGAGCGGGTCACCGCCGATCTCTACGCGCCCGCCGATCTCCGCCTGGACATCTCCGACATGGACCTGCCGGACGACTCGTTCGATCTCATCCTCTGCAGCCACGTGCTCGAGCACGTCCCCGACGATCGCGCGGCGAT
>JBKPTM010000239.1:0-5214 GCA_046765935.1 Actinomycetota bacterium
GCGCTCGCCAGATCGAGCCGCCGCTTCATCCCTCCCGAATAGGTCTTGGTGCGGCGGTCGGCCGCCTCGGTCAATCCGACCAGCTCCAGAAGCTCGGCGGCCCGGTCCCTGCCTGCGGACCCCGTGATGCCGTAGAGCCCGCACTGCAGCTCGAGCAGTTCGCGCCCGGTCTGGACTGGGTCGAGCCCGATCTCCTGCAGCGCCACCCCGATGCTGTGGCGGACCGCGTCGCCGTCCGCGACCACGTCATGACCAGCGACCGAAGCGGATCCGCCGGAAGGGGGGAGCAGCGTGCAGAGCATCCGCACGGTGGTGGACTTGCCCGCGCCGTTCGGCCCGAGAAAACCGAAGACCTCGCCCTCGGGGACGTTCAGGTCCACGCCGCGCACGGCCTCGATGCCGCCCTTGAAGGTCCGGCTCAGGTCCCGTGCCTCGATCGCCGTCGCCATTCGCTCACTCTACGAATCCGACACCCTCGGCCGTCTCCAGGCGGTTAAGGCCCCTCGGCCCCTAACGTCCCGGCGGTGAACGAGGCCGACCGGACCCACCTGCAGGAGAACCAGCCCGAGGGTGTGCCGCCCCTCGAGCTCACCGGCGAGCGCACCCTGCCCGATGTCCCGGAGGAGAACTACTGGTACCGCCGCCACGTCGCGGTCTACGAATGGATCGCGGAGCGCTCCGCCGGTCTGCGCATGGCCGACCTCGCCTGCGGCGAGGGATACGGCTCGGACCTCCTGGCCGAGCGGGCGGCCGAGGTGATCGGAGTCGACGCGAACCCCGAGGCATACGAGCACGCGCGCGCCCGCTACCGCCGCCCCAACCTGACCTTCCGCCGGGAGCTGGTCGAGGGGTTCGATGAGCCCGTGGACGCGGTGGTCTTCCTGCAGACGATCGAGCACATCCACGAGCCGGATCGTCTGCTGGCGAAGCTCGCCGAGATCGCACCCCTCGCCTACATCTCCACCCCCAACCGGCTCACCCTGGCACCGCCGGGCGCCGAGAAGTCCGACAACCCCTGGCACATCCGCGAGTACGACTCCGCCGAGTACCGGCAGCTGCTGGAGCCGCACTTCGATCGCGTCGAGATCCTCGGCCTTCACCACGCGCGCAAGCTCCGAGCGCACGAGCTCGCCATCCGGCTGGGCTGGGACCGCGTCCACCCTGCACTGCGCCTCACCAGGCCGTTCTACGGCCGCTTCATCCCAGCGATCCGCGCGAGCGACTTCCAGCTGCGCGCCGGTGACCTCGATCGCGCGCTGGACTTCGTCGCGATCTGTCGAGTCTGAGGATGGCCGAGCGCACGCGCGGCGACCTCGCGATCGTCCTCCACTCCCACATGCCCTACGTCGAGGGCTTCGGGACCTATCCGTTCGGCGAGGAGTGGCTCTTCGACGCGTTCGCCCGCTCCCACCTGCCGGTGCTGGACGTCGCCGAGCGGCTGACGATGACCGTCACGCCGGTGCTCGCCGACCAGCTCGAGGCGGAGGGGGTGGGGGAGAGGATGCTCGCCTTCCTGCGCCGTCATCGGGTCGACGCCGCGGACCGCGACGTGGCCGACGCGGGCGCTGCGGTGCGACCCGCCGCCAAGGCCGAGGCCGACCACTACACCCAGGCGATGAAGCGCCTGAACCGGCTGGGCGGCAGGCCGCTGCGTGCATTCCAGGAGGCCCACCGCAAGGGTCGCATCGCCCTGATCCCCTCCGCGGCGACGCACGCCGTCCTCCCGAAGCTCGCCACCGCCGCCGGCCGGCGCCTGCAGGTGGACGCCGGCGTCCGCTCGCACGAGCGCCGATTCGGCGAGGCCGACGGCTTCTGGCTGCCCGAGTGCGCCTACGTGCCGGGCCTCGAGGTTCTCCTGGAGGAGCGCGGGATCGCCTACACCTGTCTCGATCAGAGCTCGCACGAGCCCGGGACCGCGGCGCTGACGCCGATCCGGCTGCCCGGGGGCCCGACCGCGTTCACGATCGACTGGGGAACAATCCGCCTGGTCTGGTCGGACGGCGGCTATCCCTCCGACCCCGCGTATCTCGAGTACCACCGCCTCTCTCCCAACGGCGTCCGCCTCTGGTCGATCTCGGGAAGGCCGTACGACCCCGCCGCGGCCGCAAAGCGGGCGACGGAGCACGCGGCGTCGTTCCTGGCTGCCGTGCGCGACCGCCTCGAGCGCCACCGCACGGAGACCGGACGCCGCGGCCTATGCGTGTTCGCGATCGACACCGAGCTCCTCGGGCACTGGTGGTCCGAGGGGCCGACCTGGCTGCGCGAGGTGATCAAGGGCGCCGAGCTCGACGGCGTTCGCCTGCTCACGCTGCCCCAGGCGCTCCGCGAGCACGAGCCCGAGGATCGGCCAGCCCGGGTGGCGAGTTGGGGCGAGGGGAAGAGCCTGGAGACGTGGGACTCCCCCTCGGTCTCCGACCTGGTCTGGGCCACCCGACGCAGCGAGCTGCGCCTGCTCAGGTCGCTCGCGCGGCGCTCCCTGGAGGGGTCGGCGGCCCTGCGCGCGGCCCGCGAGCTGCTCGCGCTCCAGTCCAGCGACTGGGCGTTCATGGACCACCGCGGCCAGGCCGGCGACTACCCCTATTCCCGCGCCACCGGCCACGCTGAGGCCCTGCTCGAGGCCATAGACTCCGCCGAGACGGTCGACCCGCGCGTGCGCAACCTCGCCCCTGACCTCAGTCTGGCGCCGCTGCTCGAGCCCTGATGACCAGAATCCTGATTCTGTCCTGGGAGTACCCGCCGCTCATCGAGGGCGGCCTCGCGCGCCACGTCCGCAAGCTCTCCGAGGCGCTGGTCGAGCGCGACACCGAGGTCCACGTCCTAACCCGAGGGGGAGAGGAGTCACCCCCCGAGGAGGTCATGGCGGGCGTGCACGTGCACCGGGTGATGGAGCCGACTCGCCCAGCCGAGCTCAACGAGTTCGTCGCCTGGGTCGAGCGGATGAACTCCGACATGCTCGCCGCGGGCGTCGAGCTCGGCGACCGCCACGACTTCGACCTCGTCCACGGCCACGACTGGCTCGTCGCCAACGCCTGCGACCACCTCGCGCGTCGCTTCGGCTGCCCGCTCATCACCACGATCCACGCGACCGAGCACGGGCGGCACCAGGGCTGGGTGGACAAGCACCCGCAGTCCTACATCCATGGGGTCGAGCGCTGGATCACGAATCGCTCCGACCGCGTGATCGCCTGCTCCACGTTCATGCGGGAGCAGATCGTCGACGTCTTCGGAGTGCCTGAGTCCTCGATCGAGGTGATCCCCAACGGGATCGACCCGGAGGACCTCCAGCCCCACCACGACGACGAGCTGCGCCGCCTGCGCGCGGAGTTCGCCGAGCCGGACCAGTCCCTCGTCCTGCTCGTCGGCCGGCTGGTCTACGAGAAGGGCTTCCAGGTGGCGCTCGAGGCCCTGCCGGAGATCATCGGGCGGCTGCCCAACACCCGGTTCGTGGTGGCGGGCTCAGGCACCCACGAGGAGGAGCTCCGCCGCCAGGCGGAGGAACTCGGGCTGATGGGGCACGGCACCTTCGTCGGCTGGATCGGCGACGACGTCCTGCACTCGCTCTACGCGATCGCCGACGTCTGCGTGGTCCCCTCGATCTACGAGCCCTTCGGCCTGGTGGCTCTGGAGGCGATGGCCTCGAGCTGCCCGTGCATCGTCGCCGACACGGGCGGGCTGCGGGAGGTCGTCCCGCACGACGAGGTCGGCCTGCGCTTCCGGGCGCGCGACCCGGTCTCGCTCGCGGAGATGACCGTCCGCGTGCTGGACGACGCCAAGCTCTGCCGGCGCCTGACGGCGGAGGCGTTCGAGCACCTGAGCCGCTTCGACTGGGGCGACGTCGCCGAGCGGACCGCCGGCGTCTACGCGGAGCTGATCGCGAGCGCGGCGCCGGCGGGCGGCCGATGACCCGCCTGCCCGAGGGGCGCCGGGAGGTCTATCCCTCGCGCGGCTCCCGGCCCAAGCGGCGGGCGCCGGACTTTGGCCCGGGCCTCAACGTCAGCGTCCCGATCTCGTTCGGCCTGCCGCTGGTGGTCGTCGGGATCGCGCTGATCGCAGCCGCCGTCGCGTCGGGCGGCGTGGTCTTCTGGATCACCGGGGCGGTCGCGAGCCTCGCCGGGGTCCTGCTCTTCGCGTCAGGCAAGCGCCTCTAGGCCCGACTACTTCCGGCGCTTCTCCCGCTTCTTCTTCTTGCAGGACTTCTTCTTGTGCTTCTTCTTGGCCTCGGCGGCGCGGTGCTTGTGCTTCTTCTTCTTGGCCTTCTTGCACTTGCCCTTCGTCCCGGTCCCGTTGGAGGGACCGCAGCCGTCGACGATCGCCGAGGCGTCCACCGCCGTGGTCTTGTCGTTGTAGCCCGTGAAGTCAGCGTGGAAGACGGGCGCCGGTGGGACGCAGATGTCTCGCGAGGTACCGAGCAAGCCGGGCGGGTTCGTGAAGGTGAGCTGGAAGCGCGCGATCGGGATGTCGGGCAGACCGTGGAAGGAGACCGTGTTGCCCGCGCTGATGTCGGTCGTCCCCTGGAGGAGCAGGTGCAGTTGCCCCTTCAGATCGAGGCCGAGGTTGGGGAATGGCCCATCACTCGCCACCAGCTCCACGTTTCCGATCAGCGGCGTGCTGAGCAACGGTGAGGCGGCGGTCGCCAACCCGACCACCGTGCTGCCCGGACAGGTCCCGGCAACGAAGCTGGTCTGATCGCAGGCGGCGGCGAAGAAGAGCGTCGCGTTCGGATTGAGGTCGCCCGGGACCTTGACGACGGCATCGTGCAGACCCGCCTCGTCCGCATCCTGCAGGATCGAGGTGCTAGCGGTGGTCGGAACGCCGTTCGTGGTCTGACCCGTCCCGCCGATCTCTGCCGTGAAGGCGGGCGAGAAGTCGAGGGCGTCGCAGTTCGTCGTCGTGAAGGTGTCCGTGTCGTTCGCCGTCGAGCCGGAGTAAGGGACAGCTTGGAATGTGGTGGTGTGCGGACCCGGGCAGGATGTCGGGTTGCGCATGAACGGCTTCCCGGTCCCGGGCGCGGTGCCGAACAGCGTGATGTCCTGCGAGTTGATGGTGGTGGGCAGCCCCGAGGTCGAGTTTGGGATCGGGGGGTCGTTGATGACCGTGTTCAGCCCATAGTCATCTCTCAGTTCGACGCCCGACTGGAGGATGATCGGCGGGAGGGGCAGCGTGACGGCGCCGAGGAGGTTGCCGGGCTGAAGCACGATCCCGAACCTGGCGGGC
>JBKPTM010000240.1:0-6566 GCA_046765935.1 Actinomycetota bacterium
TGGCCTTCTTGCACTTGCCCTTCGTCCCGGTCCCGTTGGAGGGACCGCAGCCGTCGACGATCGCCGAGGCGTCCACCGCCGTGGTCTTGTCGTTGTAGCCCGTGAAGTCGGCGTGGAAGACCGGCGCCGGTGGGACGCAGATGTCTCGCGAGGTACCGAGCAAGCCGGGCGGGTTCGTGAAAGTGAGCTGGAAGCGCGCGATCGGGATGTCGGGCAGACCGTGGAAGGAGACCGTGTTGCCCGCACTGATGTCGGTGGTCCCCTGGAGGAGCAGGTGCAGCTGCCCCTTGAGGTCGAGGCCGAGGTTGGGGAATGGCCCATCACTCGCCACCAGCTCCACGTTTCCGATCAGCGGCGTGCTGAGCAACGGTGAGGCGGCCGTCGCCAACCCGACCACCGTGTTGCCCGGACAGGTCCCGGCCACGAAGCTGGTCTGATCGCAGGCGGCGGCGAAGAAGAGCGTCGCGTTCGGATTCAGGTCGCCGGGGACCTTGACGACTGCATCGTGCAGACCCGCCTCGTCCGCGTCCTGCAGGATCGAGGTGCTGGCGGTGGTCGGAACGCCGTTCGTGGTCTGACCAGTCCCGCCGATCTCTGCCGTGAAGGCGGGCGAGAAGTCGAGGGCGTCGCAGTTCGTCGTCGTGAAGGCGTCCGTGTCGTTCGCCGTCGAGCCGGAGTAAGGGACAGCTTGGAATGTGGTGGTGTGCGGACCCGGGCAGGAGGTCGGGTTGCGCATGAACGGCTTCCCGGTCCCGGGTGCCGTACCGAACAGCGTGATGTCCTGCGAGTTGATGGTGGTGGGCAGCCCCGAGGTCGAGTTCGGGATCGGGGGGTCCTTGATGACCGTGTTCAGCCCATAGTCATCTCTCAGTTCGACGCCCGACTGGAGGATGATCGGCGGGAGGGGCAGCGTGACGGCGCCGAGGAGGTTGCCGGGCTGAAGCACGATCCCGAACCTGGCGGGCTCCCCAGGACGGGGTTCCACGTTGTAGAGCTTGCCCGAGACGTTGAGGGTGACGGGCAAGAGGACGACGGTGACGGTCGCGTTGGCGACGACCGAGCCCACCTGGGTGTTGGCGGGGCAGCCGTCGTTTCCAGCCGTCGCGGACTTGAGTTGGGCTTCTGTGCAGAGAGGCGTCGCATTCGGGTCGCCGATCAGCCCCGGCGGCAGCCCGATCGTCAGCTCCTTCACCTGCCCGCCGCTGAAGTCCATGTGAACGTGGACGTCGCTGTGGGCGCCCCCGGCGTCGTTCGTCGGCGCAGCGGTTCCAGTGACCGTGAAAGCAGCCTCAGCGGACGCCGGCAGGGCGAACAGCGCGACGGCCGCGATCAGCGTGCCGAGCAGCCGGCCGCGAATGCGCCTCGTGCCTCCGTCTTGTCCCCTTGGCCTCATGCCTGAGTCCCCAGCGAGCCTCCCAGCCCGCGGCGCGAGTATATGCGCATCAGCGATTTTGGGGGGCAGGTTCCTCCTCCGCCTCGGGCGCCACGGGGTCCGGCCAGCGCAGCTCGGTCGGGGCCTCCCGCATCCGGATGACCTTGGCCGGGACGCCGCCGACCACGGTGTTCGCCGGCACGTTCTTGGTGACGACCGAGTTGGTGCCGACGATTGAGTTGTCGCCCACCTGGACGCCGCGCAGGAAGCATGCGCCGTAGCCGACCCAGACGTTCGAGCCGACCACGCACTCGCGCTTGTAGATGCCCTGGACCCGGATCGGTCGTTCGACCTCGACCACGCCGTGATCGAAGTCGATGAACATCGCCCGGTCGGCGACCACGCACTGCTCGCCGATCCGGACGCGCTTGTAGGCCGAGATCGTGCACTCCTGGCCCATCACGGTCTTCGCGCCGATCTCGACGACGCCCTCGTGGCAGCGGATCTTGGTCCCGTCGCCGATCCACGAGAAGCGCCCGAACCTGATGGTCGCGCGCTTCGCGACCTGCAGCTGCAGGTCCTTGCCGAAGAAGACGGGCCCGTCGGTCTCCCAGCGCCAGCCCGCCGGGGTCAGGAATCGCCTCCACAGATAGCGCCACAGCAGCCGCGCGTAGCGCGGGTTGAGCATGCCGTTGCGGCGGTAGAACCGGAGCGCGCGGACCACGGGCGGCGATTCTAGGTTCCGCCCCCGTACCTAGACTGGAGCGGGATGGCACAGAAGACCGAGCAGAGCCTCGCCGAGCGGTTGATCGACGGAGACAAGCGGGCCCTCGCCCGGGCCATTACCTTGATCGAGAACGACGACCCGGCGGGGTGGGAGCTGGTTCGCGAGGTGTTTCCTCGTACCGGCAAGGCGAGGATCGTCGGCCTGACCGGCCCGCCGGGGGTCGGCAAGAGCACGCTGATCGGGGCCCTGACCGCCGAGATGCGCAAGACGGACCGCCAGGTGGCGGTCCTCTCGATCGATCCGTCGAGCCCGTTCACCCGGGGCGCCCTGCTCGGCGACCGGATCCGGCTGTCCGACCACTTTCTCGATCAGGGCGTCTTCATCCGCTCGATGGCGAGCCGCGGCGCGCTCGGCGGCCTCTCCGAGGCGACGCTCCAGGCGGCGCTGCTGATGGACGCCTCGGGCAAGGACGACGTCTTCATCGAAACGGTGGGCGTCGGTCAGGCCGAGATCGACATCGTCGACCACGGCGACACGATCGTGCTGGTCCTGATGCCGGGGTCCGGCGACTCGATCCAGGCGCTCAAGGCCGGTGTGATGGAGATCCCGGACATCATCGTCGTCAACAAGGCCGACCACCCGATGACCGACACGATGATTCGCGAGATCCGAGGCGTGCTCTCGCTCGGGCCGTCGACGTCGTGGCGGGTGCCGATCCTGCGGACCGAGGCCGCCAAGGGCGAGGGGGTGGCGGAGCTCGCCGAGAAGATCACCGAGCACCGCGAGCACATCGAGGCGGAGGGGACGCTCGACGAGCGCCGGGCGCGCAACCTTCGCAACGAGGTGCTGGAGCTGGCCGCGTCCCGGATGCGGCGCCGCCTGGATGCCGCCGTGGCCGACGACGCGTCCGTCCGCGAGCTGCTGGACCGGGTGGTCAAGCGCGACCTCGATCCCGCCAGCGCCGCCAAGGAGCTGCTCGACCGCGAGGATGGCTGAGACGCGCACGAGCCTCGTCGAGGCGATCGAGTGGCTCGAGATGCCGATCGACGGCCTTGGCGGCAAGACTCTCGGCCGGGTCGCGGGCATCCACCTGGACGCCGAGGACTCAGAGCCGCGCTGGCTCCTGATCCGCCTGGGTCCGCTCGCCGGATGCACCGCGATCCCGGTTGAGCACGCGGCCGAGGCGGCCGAGCGGCTCTGGTGTGGCTACGACCGCGACTGGGTCAACAAGGCGCCTCGTTTCAAGCCGGACGAGTCGCTGACCGCCGCGCAGGAGCGGGAGCTCGCCGCCCACTGGGGGATCGGCGAGGAGCGGGGGAGGGCGGCCGAGGTCTCAGGCCGGGACGGCGACGAGATCACCGCGGTTCCCGCGGAGATCCCGGACTAACTACACGCCCAGCTGCCGCGCGATCACCATCTGCTGCACCTCGTCGGTGCCCTCCCCGATGGTGAGGATCTTGGCGTCGCGATAGAAGCGGCAGACGGGGTACTCCTCGATGTAGCCATAGCCGCCGTGGATCTGCACCGCCTCCTCGGTGGCCCGCACCGCCAGCCGGCCGGTGATCAGCTTGGCCTGCGCGGCGGTCAGCGTGAAGGGCTCGCCGCGGTCCTTGAGGACGGCCGCTCGATAGACGAGCAGCCGGGCGGCCTCGATCTGGGCTGAGAGGTCCGCGATCTTCGCTTGGATCGCCTGGAACTTGCCGATCGGTTGGCCGAAGGCCTGGCGCTCCTTGGAGTAGGAGATCGCCTCATCGAGGGCGCCCTGGGCAAGCCCGACGCCCATCGCGGCCACGCCGATCCGGCCTCCGTCGAGGATCGTCAGGAACTGCTTGAAGCCCTGGCCTCGTGGCCCGAGCAGGTTGCCCTCCGGGACCCGGCAGTCATCGAAGGTGAGCGGCCGCGTGTCCGACGCGTTCCAGCCCATCTTCCGGTAGGGCTCGCCCTGCTCGTAGCCCGGGGTCCCGTTGGGGACGATGATGTTGGAGATCTCCTTGGTCCCGTTGCTCTGGCCGGTGACGGCGGTGATGGTCACGCAGCCCGAGATCTCGGTCCCGGAGTTGGTGATGAACTGCTTGGCGCCGTTCACCACCCACTCGCCGTCCTCGAGCGCCGCGCGGGTGTGGGTGTTGCCGGCGTCGGAACCCGCCTCCGGCTCGGTCAGGCCGAAGGCCGCCAGCTTCCGCCCGCTGCAGAGCTCCGGCAGCCAGTCGTCCTTCTGCTGGTCCGTCCCCCAGAGATGGATCGGCATCGTGCCGAGCGAGGTATGGGCGGCCATCGTGATCGCGACCGACGAGTCGACCCGGGTCAGCTCCTCGACCGCCAGCGCGTACGCCAGCGTGTCCGCGCCCCCACCGCCGTAGTCCTCGGGGAAGGGAATCCCCATCAGACCGAGCTCGCCCATCTTCGTCACAAGCTCGTAGGGGAAGGACTTGGTCCGGTCGAGCTCCTCGGCCACCGGCGCGACCTCCTGGCGGGCGAAGTCGCGCACGGTGTCGCGCAGCAGGCGCTGCTCGTCGGTCAGCTCGAAGTCCACGGGGCGGGGAGTCTAGGAGCGAGGCTAGGCGACCGCTTCGAGCGACTCGGCGGCCCGCATGCCCGGCCCCTCGACGGCGACGGCCTCGCGCACGGTGAGCGGCTTGCCGCACTTGGTGCAGATGCGGCGGTCGTCGATCTCGCCACCGCACTCGCCCTTGTGGACGACGATGGAGGGCCGCCCCTCGGGCTGCTGCTCATACTTGTCGCCCCACTGCATCAGCGCGATCATCACCGGCCAGAGGTCGAGGCCCTTCTCCGTGAGGAAGTACTCGTAGCGCTCGGGGCGCTCGCTGTACGGACGCCGCTCGATGATCCCCTCGTCCACCATCCGCTGCAGCCTGGAGGTGAGCACGTTGCGGGCCACGCCGAGCGACCGCTGCATCTCGGAGAACTTGCGGCGGCCGTGGAAGATCTCGCGGACGACCAGGAGGGTCCAGCGCTCGCCCACCAGCTCCAGGCTGCGGGCGATCGAGCAGATCTGGCCTTCGTATTCGTTGCCGAGCATGAATGTGATCTTCGCACACTCGGTTGCATCACGCAACTCACGCTGGTAGGGTCGGCGGTGTTCTGGTTGCTTGAAGCAACCGACCCCAATGAGGAGTCCGACATGAGAGCACTCCGCTTCGAGTTCCATCCCGAGCAGGTCCGGATCAGCTCAGAGGAGATCCTCGCCGACCTCCGCTACCCGGCTCGTCAGGGCCGCCAGGACGGCGGGCGCAAGCGCGCCCGTAATGCGCGGGTGCGCCGTGAGGCGCACCCCGTTTCATGAAGGGGGCGGCGGTGAGCGTCGAACCGGCGGTGGACGCGGCTCGCGCCTTTGCCGAGAGCTCCCCGGAGATCACCCGGACACGGGAGATCACCTGGCAGGACCCGGTGGCCAGCGCGGCCCTGGGAGCTGGAAAGTCCGGCCTGGAATACGTGCGGGCCATTCAGTCCGGCGAGATCCCCCCACCGCCGATCGCGGTTGTCATGAACTTCTCGATCGCCGAGCTGGAGGAGGGGAGGGCGGTCTTCGTCGGCGAGCCCGGTGAGGAGCACTACAACCCGATCGGCGTCGTGCACGGCGGCTACGCCTCGACCCTGCTCGACTCGGCGCTCGGCTGCGCCGTCCACACCACCTGCCCCGCGGGGGTCGGCTACACGAGCCAGACGCTCGAGGTGAAGTACCTCCGTCCGATCACGCGGGAGACCGGCGCCGTCCGCGCCGAGGCCGACGTGGTCCACCGCGGCCGCAGGAACGCGACTTCCGAGGCTCGCCTCACCTCGCTCGAGACCGGCAAGCTGCTCGCCACCGGCACCAGCACCTGCCTGATCCTCGACGGCTGACGCTACGTTTCCCGGCGATGCCGGGCACGGATGCCAAGGACGTGATCGTCGCCTCGTACGAGGCTCTCAATCAGGGCGACGTCGACTCGGCGATGGATGCGCTCGCCGAGGACGCCGAGTGGCACGAGAGCGAGGTCCTTCCCGACACCGGCGTCTATCGGGGACGCGAGGCGATCCGCGCCTTCCTGACCGACTTCCTCGCCTCCTGGGAGCGCTTCCACCAGACGGTGGAGGAGGTGAGCCGGGAGGACGACCGCGTCCTCGTGATGATCCACCTCGAGGCCACCGGCCGCGGCTCGGCGGCCGACGTCGACGCCCAGTACGCCCACCTCTGGACCGTGTCCGGCGGCCGCGGGATCCGCGTCGACGCGTACTACGACCGCGACGAGGCCCGCGCGGCGCTCAGCCCGTAGCCCCCGGTCAGGACGACCGCCACCCAGAAGATCGCGTAGAGCGTCGTGGCCAGTGGTCGCTCGCCGAGGTCCGGGATGTGGAGGTTCAGGGCGAGCAGCTCCAGCAGCCCGAGCGCCGTGTAGGCCAGAGCCGCGCCGCGGAAGCTGAGCGGGTCGTCATCGCGGACTGCGATCAGAGCCGCGAGGCCGATTC
>JBKPTM010000241.1:0-7813 GCA_046765935.1 Actinomycetota bacterium
ATGCTGCTCGCCAACACGCGAATCCTCACCCGCATCGCGCTCTCGCCCCTGCTCGCGCTGAGCGAGCTGATGATGTGGGGCTACTGCCTGCTCCGCGGCCCCTCCTTCCTACGGGCGAAGCTCGACAGCTACCGCTGGATCTCGACCCACCGCGAGCGGATCCGCGAGCGGCGGCGGTTCGTCGAGGGTCTGCGGCGGCGCTCCGACTGGGGCGTGCTGCGGCGGATGCACTGGGGTTATCCAGTCGACCAGTTCGTGACGCTCGGCCGGGAGCGGGGAGAGTCCGAGCGGAACCGGATCGCCTCGTAGGCCGGCTTAGCCCTCCTTACGGGCCGACTCCATATCCTCCCCCGCCTCTTGGCCGGCTTCACGGGAACCTACGCATCTGCAGGCATAATCCTGCTCGCCTCCCTGCTGGTCGGCCGGGCGGTGATGCTCGGGCTCGGACGCCACCGGGCCTCCTTCCTCGAGGGGGCCGTCGGGCTCGCGGTGCTGATCCTGGTCTGCACGGTGGCGATCCGGCTCCCGGGCCACGCCACCACCTCGGTGGTGCTCTTCGTGCTGCTCGTCGTCGCGTCCCTTGTCTTTCTCCTCGTTCGCCGCGAGGCGATCCTCGGGCCCGCCGTGGGCATCGGCATACCCGTCGCGCTCGTCACGGTGCTGCTCGCCTCCCTGCCGTTCATCGCCAACGGCCACATCGGGATTCCCGGCGTGGGCCTCAACAACGACATGGCGATGCACCTGGTCGACACGGACTACCTGCTCGACCCCACCGGGCCCCAGCCGCAGAGCATCGTCAACGGCTATCCGATCGGGCCGCACAGCCTGGTCGCCACCGTCTCCAACCTGCTGGGAGCCGAGCCGCTCGAGAGCTGGCTCGGCCTGCTGGTCATGGCGCCCGTGCTCACCGCGATCACGTCGATCGGGGCTCTGCCGGAGCTGCGAGGCGGCTGGCGCATCCTCGCCACCGCGCTGATCGCTCTGGCCTACCTGACGGCCTCCGTGCTCGGCATCGCTGGATTCAAGGAATTGATCGCCGGCATGTTCCTGATCGCCTTCGCCCTCGGCCTGCGCGAGCTGAAGAGCAGTCCCGATGGGCGCGTCGCCGTCCTGATCGGACTGGCGCTGATCACGGCCGCGATGGTCCCGGTCTACAGCCTGCCCGGCATCGCATGGCTCGGCCTCATGGCTGCGATCTGGGTCGTGGCGCACCTGCTCCGCATCCGGGCGGAGAGCGGCAGGGAGGGCGTGCGGCAGGTGGTCCGCGACTCGATGCGGTTCCTGATCCCGGCCGCGGCCCTCCTCGTGGTCGTCGGGCTGATCGAGCTGCCGAAGGTGCTCGACTTCATCCGCTCGGGCTCGATCGGCAACGTCGCCGACACCAACAGCAAGCTCCGCTACGTGGTCTCGCCGCTCGAGACCCTCGGGATCTGGCCGAGCGGCAACTGGCTCCTCGGCACCCACGACTTCTCCCATGACTGGCTCTACTGGCTGTTCGGGCTGATCGGAATTGCCGGGCTCATCGTCGGCCTCGTCTGGTGGACGGCGCGACGCTCCTACGCCGTACCCGCGGCGGTTGTCTCGGGCTTCGTCGTCTACCTGCTGACGAAGTACGTCGAGAACGGGGGCCTCTACATCCTGGCCAAGGCCGTCGTCGTCCCGGCCTCGGTGGTGATGCTGCTCGTCGTCGTCTCGCTGCTCGCGCCCGGTGGCGGCCCGGTCAGACGAGTCTTCGCCGCGGTGTTCATCGCCTTGGCCGCCTACTCCTCATTCCTCGCGCTACGCGACACGATCGTGGCGTCGACCAATCGCCTGGAGCAACTGGCGCAGTTCCGGGGCACAGTGGCCGGCCAGAACGTCCTCGCCCTGACCAGCGACCGCTTCACCGACTACGCGCTGCGGACCGCGACTGTCTCCAGCCCGGCATACAACTCCGAGATCCGGGTGCCCTCGACGGGCGCGAAGACCCAGCGCCTGCCGATCGACTTCGACACGGTCCCTTACAACGTCCTCAACGAGTTCCCGTACGCGGTCACGACGAGCGCCGTCTACCAGAGCCAGGCGCCACCCGGCTGGACGCTCGCCGCGTCGAATCGCTCCTACAAGCTTTGGAGGCGGACCGGGACCACGCCCCCGGTGACGATCCTCGCCGAGGAGGCAAGGCCGGGCCGCGTCTTCCGGTGCAAGAGACCGAAGTTCCGCCGCGTCCTAGAGGGGGGTGGCGAGGCGGTGGTCTGGCCCAGGCCGGTGATCGCGAAGCGCCTCTATTGGAAGGCGGGAACGGCGGGCGGCGTCGTGAGCGAGGGCGGCGTCAGCGCCGCCAAGCAGGGCCCGCTCGACAACAACCTCTCTCCAGGGCAAACCGCAAGCCAGACGATCAACCTGGCGCCCGGCCAGTGGAAGATCTCGATCCAGTACGTCAGCCCGGTGACCGGGATCACGGTGAGGGCGCCGGGACTCGACGCGCACCTGCCCAACGGCATGGACGCCGCGATCCCGTACCGCCCCGACCAGGGGCCGTACTGGCCGGCCGGCCAGGTGAGCAGCAGGGGCGGTCCGATCACCTTCAGCGTTCAGGCCGACGACGTCAACACCCTGCAGAAGGTGCTCGGGGTCGACGCGCCGGCGGTGATCGGCAACCTGACGGCCGTCAAGCGCACAGGCTTCCGGCGGATCGCCACGGCGGCCGCCTGCGGGGACTACGTCGATCACGTCATCCACGGGAACTCGCCCAGCCGGCCTCGACCGTCCGCCCCGCCTGGACAGAAGAGCGAGAAGGCAGGCAAGAAGAAATCCAGCGGTAAATAGCGGCATCCCTACACTTCCGCGGCATGAAGGTAGGCGTCGTGGGGCTGGGGTACGTGGGGCTGCCCCTTGCCGTGGCATTCGCAGAGGAGGGTCACGAGGTCGTCGGCCTCGATGCCGACCCGCGCAAGATCGACGCGCTCGCGGATGCCAAGAGCTACATCGAGGACGTCCCCTCCGACCGTCTCGCGGCCCTCGACGGGCGGCTCACCGCGACGAGCCGGTACGCCGACCTGAGCTCGTGCGACGCGGTGATCATCTGCGTACCGACGCCGCTGACCAACTCGCGCGAGCCAGACCTGAGCTACATGATCGACGCCGCAACCTCGCTGGCGGCGGTGATGCAGAAGGGCCAGCTGGTCGTGCTGGAGTCGACCACCTATCCCGGCACGACGCGCGAGCGGCTGCGGCCGATCCTCGAGGAGTCAGGACTCGCGGCGGGCATCGACTTCAACATCGCCTTCTCACCCGAGCGGATCGACCCGGGCCGCACCGACTACACGATCCGCACGACCCCGAAGGTCGTCGGCGGCCTCACCCCCGAGTGCAGCAGGCGCGCGGTCGCCCTCTACGGCGAGATCTGCGACCAGGTGATCGAGGTCTCCACCCCGGACGCCGCCGAGCTCACCAAGCTGCTCGAGAACATCTTCCGCTCGGTCAACATCGCCCTCGTCAACGAGCTGGCGATGCTCTGCGAGCGCCTCGAGGTGGACGTCTGGGAGGTCGTGGACGCCGCCGCCTCCAAGCCGTTCGGCTTCATGCGCTTCGACCCGGGCCCCGGGATGGGCGGCCACTGCCTGCCGGTCGACCCCTTCTACCTCTCCTACAAGGCCCGTGAGCACGACTTCTACACCGAGTTCATCGAGCTGGCCGGGAAGATCAACCAGAACCAGCCGCAGTGGTGCGTCCGCCGGATCGAGCGGGCGCTGAACGAGGTCGAGAAGCCGACCAACGGGTCGAAGGTGCTGCTGCTGGGCATCTCCTACAAGGCCGGCGTCGGTGACATCCGCGAGTCCCCCGCGCTGAAGATGATCCACCTGCTCCGCGGACTCGGCGCCGACGTCTCCTACCACGACCCGCACGTGGCGGAGCTCGCCGACATGGAGATGACGTCCGCGCCACTCGAGGAATCGCTGGACGCCGCCGACCTGGTCTGCATCGTCACCGCGCACCCATCGATCGACTACGCCGACGTGGTGGAGCGCTCCTCGCTGGTCCTCGACTTCCGCGGCGTCACGCGGGGGATGGAGTCCGAGAAGCTGGTTCGCCTGTAATTCGGAGGGGACCCTGCGCGATGGTCTCGACCATCTGCGCGCCTTCCCTGAACGGGATGCCGTCCCGCCGCAGACGCCGCGAGATCGCTCCTACCTTCGGCTCCAGCTCACCGGAGCGGAGCTCCTCCCAGATCCGGTTCGCGCTCGCCCAGATCCGCTCGGCACGGTGAGCGCCGGGCCCGGCCCACGAATCCAGGTCGGGATCGTGCCCCACCGGCTCGACGAGCGGCGCGTGGCGGGCGAGGTTTTCGGCGACCCGCTTCGCCAACGGCGGGCGTCTTCCCACGCGGGACGTCTCCCACCGGGCGAAGTCCACCGGGAGTCCGTCCCAGTCCTCGACCCCGTGCTGCTCGCTCCCCAACCGCCCGGCGATCTCGATCCAGCCGGCCGCGAGCGCCTTCGGATCGGCGCGGACGATCTCGCGTCCCAGGATCCTCCCCGCCTCGCTCAGGTAGCCCGTGAGGAAGCTCGCCACGAGCATGCGGTCGAAGGTGGCGAACTGGTCGCGCGCGCCGTCGTCCGCGATCTCCTCGAAGCGCCGCTGGACCGCCGGCCTGTCCTCGATCAGCGATGCGTAGAACTCCGTCGCGTGCGGTACCGAGACCGACGAGCGTTCCAGCTCGAGGAAGCGGATCGCGTTGCCGCGGCCATACCGCCAGAAGCGACCGGTGATCGAGTCGATCTCCTCCGGCATCACGTGCAGCGGCGGCGGTGCCTCCTCCACGAGGACGATCTCGCCGCCCGCCTCTCGGATCTGTGCCCCGAATTCGGCGTCGTCTCCGCTGAACAGACGATGGTCGAAGCGGGTGGCTACCAGATCTCGGCGCATCCCGGTGCTTGCTCCGACCGCATACCGGACGGTCGAGGCGTCGATCGGGGGCGGGTGGTAGACGGCCTGGTAGTCCAGGAAGGTGGTCACGGGACCGTCGCGGCGCATGCGCAGGGGGGTCGCGGTTGCGACCGCCCCGTTGCGAAGGCGCGCGGTCATCGCGTGGCACCACCGCTCGGAGGCCACGCAGTCGTCATCGGTGAAGAGGACGACGTCATTCGCCGCCTCGCGGATCCCGAGGTTCCGCGCGGCGGAGGCCGAGGCGCCCGGCGACTCGAGAACGCGCAGGCGCGGCGAGCGGACGTCGAGCTGGCGGCGCCCATCGGCCGGCCCGTTCGCCATCACGAGGACCTCCCCGCCCGCCGGGGAGACGGCACCGAGGGCGGCCGTGACCGCTTCGTCGACGGTTGCCCGTCTCAGGGTGGTCGGGATGACGATGCTGACGCTCACCGGCCGGACCATAGGAGGTGGCGCGGGCCTGTTCCGCGGAGGTCGCACCCTTAGGGTTCAGGCTGATGGCGAACCCCAGGGCCGAGGCCGAGGACATGCTGGGCGGCGACTACGAGGCTCGCGTCCTCGAGCCGTCGCCGCCGGCGGCCGGCCCGCCGCTCTACACCGACGATCCGGTTGAGCCGGGAGAGGTCCCCGAGGGGAGGGATCTCGTCTCCCCGGTGCATAACCGCGGCGATCTGACCTGGGACGAGGTGGCCCAGCAGGAACCTGAGCTCGGGCCGTGGTGCGCTGAGCGCTGGCTCGGGGCCTGGAAGCGTCTCGAACCGTTGCCCCCCACGTTCGCGGAGACCCGGATCGCGCTCCACAAGGTGGCCGAGGCGGTCGTGGCGCCCGCGCGCAAGCCGGAGAACGAGATCTCGCTTCGCTATACGCACGGCGGCTTCGGCACGCCGTTCTTCGAGCAGGACGGCCTCGACTGCCAGGTCCGGATCGAGCACGCCGAGCTGATCAGGCAGCGAGGCACCGAGGAGACGTCTGAGCCGCTGCCCGCCGACGTCGATCCCGCGGCCGCCCAGGTCCTGGGGGACGTCTACGGCTTCGGCTGCTCGGTCCTCGAGCAGCTGCGGGCGGACGAACCCGATGGCGATCCCTCCCTGGTGCGGATCTGGCCCGAGCACTTCGACATCGCGATCGAGCTCGGATCGGAGTCGCGAGGGACGCGTATGGCGATCGGGGTCTCCCCGGGAGACGAGGATCACCCCGAGCCCTACCTCTACGTCGCCCCGTGGACGGCAGAGATCTCGGGCGAGCTCTGGAACGCGACCGCGTTCAAGGGGGCCGAGCTCGGCTATGCCGATCTGCTCGCGGCCGAAGACCAGCGCCGGGCTGCCCTCGACTTCCTGCGCGAGCGATATCGCGCGCTCCAGGACGGCTAGCGTCGGTGAGGCGCGGCCGGCGCCCGGCGTGCGCCGTTCTGGTCCTCATGGCGGTTGCGATGGCCGGGTCCGCGGCGGCCGGCCAGCCATCTCCGAGAATCGTGGGCGGCGGGAAGGCGAACGCAGCGGGCTGGCAGTTCGCGGTCGCGATCGAGCAGAGGCGACGGCTGATCTGCAGCGGCTCGCTGATCGGGCCGACCGAGGTGCTGACCGCCGCCCACTGCGCGAAGGGAGGCAAGCGCAGGCAGCTCTCGGTCCTCGCCGGCAGCCCGTCGATCGCGCCGAAGCGGCGGCTCCCACGGATCAAGGTGACCCGGGTGGTCATCGACCCGACCTACAACGGCCGCAAGGTCGAGCGGGACTTCGCCGTGCTGACGCTGGCGCGGGCACCGGTCGCGCAGCCGATCTCGCTGCCGACCCGAGCTGAGGCCAAGGCCGCCACCCGCCCGGGCCGGGTCGTCCGCACGGGCGGCTTCGGCACCCGGAGCGCCTGGGGCTTCAACGTCGCGCGCCGGCTCAAGGCGACCAAGGAGATCGTCTTCCCGGCGCGGGTCTGCGATCGCTTCTTCGGCAAGGAACGCGGCTTCCAGGAGACGACGATGATCTGCGCGCTCGGCAAGCGGGTCCGCCGTTTCCAAAGCCGGCTGCCTTACCGCTCGACCTCCTGCTCGGGCGACAGCGGCGGGCCGATCGTCTCGAACACGCCCGGCGGCCCGCGCCTGGTCGGTGTCGTCAGCGCCGGGCCCTTCCCCTGCGGGCTCTTCGGCCCGAGCCTCTACGCCAGGGTCTCGAGCCGGCTCGGGTTCATCCGCCGCGCGGCCGGGCTCCCTGACCCGTAGCGGAGTCTGGACTTGCGCTCGGGCATAGAATCCCCGGCGCAGGTGAGGAGGGAGAGCACCGTCTGCAGGAGAGCCCGCCTCGCGCTCGCCGCGGGGTTGCTTGCCTGCGCCGTCGGGGTGACCGCGGCCGACCCCGCGCTGGGGGCGTTCCCCTACACCCGCGACACGGGCGACCCCACCGACTACAAGGACCTCTTCCTCGATCCGGGCCAGGTTCCCTCGGACGTCGGCGGCGATGACTGGAAGTACGCCGCAACCCCGGAGGCTTCGCCGCCGGCCGACCCGTTCGGCGTCGAGCTGGGGGGCGTGCGCGGTGCTCACATCGTGGATCCGGACACCACCCCGCCGACCGCCTGGGAGACCACCACCGGGCGCCCCGACGTCCAGATTGCGGTGCTCGACTCCGGCATCGAGTGGAACAACCAGGGCGCGATGGCGAACGAGCGCTTCAAGGTCTGGCTCAACAAGGGCGAGCTCCCGACCCCGAACACCGGCCTCGACGACGCCGGCTCGACCACCGAATCTCTTCTCGGCACCGACTGCGACGGGTACACGGCGGGCCAGTACGACGCCAACGACGACGGCGTCTTCAACCTGCGCGACTACGCCTGCGACGAGCGGGTCGACCTGGGCGACTCCCGACGGGCGGGCCCCGCGGGCTTCCTGACTCCCGAGGAC
>JBKPTM010000242.1:0-6073 GCA_046765935.1 Actinomycetota bacterium
CACCGACTCTGGACCGGCCCGCGTCAGGTCGCGGTTCTCGCGAACCCTGTCGCGCTCGCGCTGGCCCGAGTACGAGCGCTTCCTGCGCTCGGCCCGGGAGAACGGCTATCGCAGCGTCTCGCTCGAGGACTGGGTCGCCGAAGGGCTTCCGATGGAGGGCGAGCCAACCCTGATCCTGCGCCACGACGTCGATCAGCACCCCCGCTCGGCGCTGCGGATGGCCGCGATCGAGACCAAGCTGGGCCTGCGCTCCTCGTGGTATTTCCGCTGGCGTACCGCCCACCCGGCGGTGGTCGAGAAGATCAAGCGCGACGGCTTCCAGGTCGGCCTGCACTACGAGACGTTGACCCGTGTCTCGCTCGAGCGCGGGCTTCACGAGGAGCCTTCGGAGGAGCTGATCGCGAGCTGCCGCGAGACTCTGCGGAGTGAGATCGCGGAGTTCGAGCGGCTCTTCGGCCCGTGCCGCAGCGCGGTGCCCCACGGCGACTCGCGAATCCCCGAGGTGCACAACGCACTGCTGCTCAAGGACGAGGACTGTTCCGCCTACGGCATCGAGTACGACGGCAACGAAGTGATGCGGGGGAGCGACCTGGCCTGCTGGCTGACCGATCGGATCGCCGCCGAGGGCGGTTGGATGGAGGGACTCGATCCTCTGGAGATGTTCGCCAGAAAGGCGTCGCCGATCCTCACCGTCACCCATCCGAACAACTGGGCCTCGGGCCCGAGCCTGTGGATCGATCGGATGCTCGGTGTCGCCCTTCCCAGCAGGCCCGTGGCCGATGGGAGGGCCAGCAGGCCGATCCGAACCGGAACCGACCAGCCGCCCGAATGACCGTCCGCGACTTCAGCCCGATCGCCGACTCGCTGCGCAGCAACGTCCTCTCCTTCTACGAGGAGCGGGGCGAGAGCCTCGACGGGCCCGCCGGCGTCAACACGCTCGAGACCAACTCGGGGTACGTCGAGCGCCGGGCCACGCCCCTGCTCGAGACGCTGCGCCGCGTCACAGGTCGCGACTCGATCGACGGCCTGCGCCTGCTCGATCTCGGCTGCGGTTTCGGCGCCCTGTCCGTGTTCTTCGCGGGGCAGGGCGCGGTGGTCACCGGCATAGACCCGATCGCGGACCGGCTGGAGGTCGGCAGAGCCGTTGCAGCAGAGCACGGGCTGCCCGTGGAGTTCGCAAAAGGGCGAATGGAGAAGCTCGACTTTGCCGATGAGACCTTCGACCTTGCGATCCAGAACAACAGCCTCTGCTACATCGTCGACCGGGAGGACAGGCGCTCGGCGCTCGCCGAGACGGCTCGCGTGCTCGCGCCCGGAGGATTCCTGGTGATCAGAAATCCCAACCGCTGGCACCCGCGCGACCAGTTCACGCGTCTGCCGCTGATCCCGCTGCTCCCCGCCAGGGCCGCGACACGGCTCTCGGAGCGGCTCGGCCGTCCGCGGTCAGAGGTGAGGCTCGTCTCGCCGCTCGAGGCGAAGCGGGAGCTGAGGCGCGCCGGATTCACCGACGTGACGCTGGCGGCCTCTCCGGCGAGCCGCTGGCCCGAGTTCATGAAGCCGTTCGCCCGCTACCAGCATCTGGTGGCACGGAGGCCGTCATGACGGACCCGCAGGAGAACCAGGTGAACGGGTCAGGGGAGAAGGAGCCCAGGAAGAGGCGCAAGGATCCGCGGGCCGGCGAGGCCTGGGGCGCCGCGCTGACGCGCGACACCTCGATCTACGTGATCGGAGCGGTGGTCGGCTTCTTCCTCGCGCTGATCAGCGTCGCGGTCGTCACGCGCTTTCTGACGGTCTCCCAGTTCGGGCAGCTGGCCCTTCTTCTGACCTTCGCCGCCTTCCTGACCATCATCTACAACGTCGGGACGCTGCAGGGGACCTTCGTCTGGGTCTTCGGGTCCGCGGGCGAAGAGGACATCGCAGACGAGGACGTCGAGTCCTCACAGGCCGGCACGAAGCGACGGGCGTTGGGCACCGGGCTGATCATCACCGCGGTCATCACCGTGATCGGCACTCTGGTGATCGTCGCTGCGGCGCCCTGGTTCGCCGACAAGCTCATCGGCAACTCCGGAGATGCGGACCTGATCATCATCGCGGGGGTCTCGGGCGCGTCCGGCGCGATGTGGCGCATGGTGACGAACATCCTGCGGATGGAGCGCAAGCCGAAGCGCTTCGTCGCGCTTCAGACGGTGCGGCCAGTCCTCGTGGTCGGCGGCGTGATCGCTCTGACGGCGTCGGGCGGAGGGGTGCGCGGCGCGATCCTCGGCACCGCGCTCGGCGGCGTCGTGTCGGTACTGATCGGCCTGATCGCGACGCGGCGCAGCTACGTGCTCAGGATCGATCGCATGCACGCGCGGATGATCCTCAAGCGCGGCGGGATCTTCGTGCCGATCCTGATCTCGATCTGGGTCGCTCAGAACGTCGACGTCTACGCGATCTCCTATTTCACCAACGACGATCGGATCGTCGGCCTCTACCGGCTCGCCGGGCGGTTCGGCGCGTTCCTGGACTACTTCACCGCCGCCCTCTTCATGGCCTGGACTCCGCTCGTCCAGACCCCGACCTTCGCCGCGGCGATCAAGAGCCGTGGCAAGGAGGCCCTCGGAGGCAAGCTCCTCTCCTATTTCGTGATGATCGGGCTCCTCCTGATCCTGATCATGACCGCGGCGGCCGACGGCCTCGTCCGGATCGCGCCGCCGGCCTACGCCGACGCGGCTCCGCTGATCCCGCTGATCGGCGGTGGATTTCTGTCATACGGCTTGTTCATCTGCGTCTACCGGCTCTCGGCCTTCCCGAGGAAGCGATTCTGGTACGTGGCCGCGGCGATCGCCTCGGCCGCCATCTTCCTGGGCTCCGCGCCGATCTTCGTTCCATGGCTGGGCGCTTACGGAGCGGCGGTCTGCGTCATCAACGGCTTCGTTGCGGCCGCCATGCTGCTCACCTATTTCTCGCAGCGGGGACCGACACCGCTCGAGATCGAATGGCGGCGCATCGCCTCATGCTTCGCCCTGGCCGGCGTCTCCCTCGTGGTCGCCCGTGTGCTCGGCCCGGCGGTGGGCGGAAATGCCGATCTGGGGATCGAGGCCGCGGGTGTCGTCCTCTATGTGGTGGCCCTCTTCGCGACCGGGGTGATCAACAAGGAGGACCGCGAGGCGGGCCGTCGATTCGTCGGCCTCATCCTGCCGAGCCGCTGGACGCGCTCCCCGGAGATCGAGGACGGGCTACGGGCGCTGGGCCCGGAGAACGTCACCTCCCTCGAGAGGCTGATCGTGCAGCGGTGGACCCCGAGCAGGCTGGCCGCCCCGATCGATGCGCGCCCCGGTGAGATCGAAGCGCGGATGGTGGCGCTCCTGCGAAAGCTCGATGTCGATGGCGAAGACGAGCCGACGGAGCACGACGCACGGATCGGCGAATACCTCTTCGACGAGATGACCATCGCCGAGCACGACGAGCTGGGCCGTTCGCTCTGGGAGGAGGACGTCGATCCCTCCGACATCCATGCCCTCGAGGCCTTGGTACGCAAGCTCCGCGGACTGCCGAAGCGGGCGTGGGCCGACGCCGGTGCGAACGGCGGCCCGGCGCGCGAGGAGTCGCGGCGCTTTCGGATCCGGCGCCCCGCCGCCTTCAGGCGTTAGCGCCTGCCCGAGAAGGCGGCGATGTCCGCGAGCTCGAGGGGGCGCACCAGCTGGAGGCCCTGTCCGCCCGCCGACCCGTGGTGCGCGAGCACCTCGAAGCCTGCGCGAAGCAGGCCGACCACGATCGCCGTAGAGCTCGCCGAGCCGTTGGGGTTGGACCCCACCCCGAGCAGCAGCTGGCCGCCGGGCCGCAGGGCCGCGTACAAGGCATCGCAGGCGTCCTGAAGGTTCACAGCTTCGATCCGCTCCAACGCCCCGGAGCAGACGATCGCGTCGCTGCCCTCCTGCTCGAGTGTCCCGGTCGCGAGCGCCTCCGGGCTCGCGGAGGTGATCTTCACGTCCTCCATCTCCGCCAGATCCGAAGGGGGGCCGCCCGCCGGAGCAATCTCCAGCACGTCGTCGCCGGGGACGATCGCGTCGAATCGCTGGAGCAGGTCCTTGCCGGAGGGGACGGCGGACTCGCCTCCGCCGGTCGCCGCAGCGGTGTCCTCACCGGCGCCACGGAACAGGGTGAAATCGACTGCGGCCGTGCGCAGCTCCTCGTCGGGTATCGCCGCGAGCTTGTCCGGGAAGCGCTCGAGCGCCGCGAGCTCGAGGCCGGATCTCTTGACTCGGTGCTCGCCGGCGATGCGGAGGCCTCGCGACGCGAACCAGGAGGCGAAGGTGGCCGAGTCCCATGCGGTGACCTCGTCCGAGCGCACGGCTCCCGCCGGGAAGAGGAGCTCCGCGAGCGGCGGGAGGCCGTCGCGCTCTGGCTCAGGCGCCACCCCCAGTGTGCGGACGCGCATCGCCAGGGCCCCGTCGTCGCGGAGCATGGCCAGGGCGGAGTCGAGTCGCGCGCGGAGCTCCGACGGCGGGCAGCGCTCAAAGCCGGAGAGCCAGATCACGATGTCGAAGCGAGCCGCGGCCTCCGGCTGCGGGCGATCGAACTTCTGGGTCGATCCGACCCCTCTCCGCTCGAGCCAGCCGCCACTGGCGGAGCCATCGTTGCCGATCACGGCGACGTCCTTGCCCTCCCAGAAGACCTCGGCGTTGGTGAGCGTGGACACCGCGTCGTCGCCGAAGTGAGGTGGCAGGGCGGGAATGGAGTTCGACGAGCTCAGGTGCTCGAGCAGCGCCTTCGAGTAGACGCGGGTGCCGGTCACGGTGGCGGCGCCGTTGGGCCGGTCGATGACCGGCACCGGATCGACGGGCTCCAGCCTGTGATCCCGCGGGAACCGATCGGCGACCTCGCTGAGCTCGGTCAGGGTGACGCAGCGGGCGTCGTCGCGGTCCGCGATCCGGCGGAGCAGCCCGGCGACGCGGAAGACCAGGTCCTCGTCGAGCTTCCCCGTCACGAGCCTGGCATTGGCTCGCACCTCCTGCATGACGCGGTCCGCGATCTCGGACCGCACCCTGGCGCGCAGCCTGCGCTCGTAGCCCGCCATCGCTTCCTCGCTCACATCCCGGTCGACCTGCATCAACTCGCAGGAGTGCGAGACGTATGTCGCGACCCGCGGCACGCCGTGGTTCGAGACGGGCATCCGCGAGACCGGGTCACCGGCGGTGCGGTTGGGCGCGAAGGCGCGGGTCTCCGGCGCGCTGCGGTCGTCCCGCACCACCGTCCAGGTGGGGGGGACCTCGAGTAGGTCATCGATCCAGTAGGGCTGGGTGCGGGTCCGCATCCAGTCCGCGACCCGCGCGTGGAAGTTGGCCTGGACGGAGGAGTCGATCCGGATGCCGAACTCCTCGAGCACGGGGAAGTGGTCGTCCGTGATGCGGTAGCCCCCGGCGCGATAGGCGATCGGCGGTTTGCCCGTGAGGCGCTCGAAGACCTGCATGCCGAGCTCGAAGATCCGGCGGAAGGCGTCGCCGTCCTTGTTCGCGAGGTCCCCGGCCAAGGCGTGGATGTGGGCCTCGTCGGCGTTGCGCAGGTGCTCGTCGTGGATGTGCAGCTGGATCTCGTGACCGCGATCCTGGATCGCGTCCACGGTGCGCTGGAGAGCGTCCCGGCCGTACTGATACTGCGAGAGCACGTCGACGAAGAAGGTTCCGCGGAAGCCGAAGTGCTCGAGCAGGTCCATGTGGAGCCCGACGCCGTAGTGCTCGAAGTTCCCGTAGTCGCCGAAGATCAGCTCGTCGACGGCCGTCTCCGGGTTCGGGTCCTCCTGCCGGGCCAGGAAGCCCTCGGTGTCGATCGTGAAGGCGAGCAGGAAGGGCGGGGTCGTCTCCGCGGTGACCGTCGGCGGTGGCTCGCGGCGATCCCCGAGCAGGACGCGCAGAGGGAGCGGACGCCATCTGGTGCCCTCGTCCCAGTCGCCGTCCCGCCATGCGTGGACGCGGAAGACGAGGTCGTGTCCGCGCTCGCCAGGTGAGGGGATGTAGGGGTAGCTCGTCCCGATGACCGTTCGGTCGAAGACCGTCCGGGCGGCCGTCTGATCGGCGACGACCAGCCTGTGCAC
>JBKPTM010000243.1:0-2734 GCA_046765935.1 Actinomycetota bacterium
TCGGAACCCGCCAGCCGCTCCCGGGCGCGGCGGCACCACGACGTGAACCACTCCTCGGACAGATCGAGCAGATGCGGGTTCGCCTCGCTGGCCTCCTCCAAGCGCCCCGCGAAGCCCGCATGAAGGCCGCCCAGCCAACCCGCCACCTCCTCCCAGACCGAGAGCTCCCCGATCTGCCAGAGCTCGACTCCCGGCACCTTCTCGATCACCAGCCAGTGGCGCGGCGGATCGGATTCGGCGACGACTCCGAAGCAACGCGGCCCGATCCCGGCGGGCGCGAGGATCCTTCGATAGGTCTCCAGCTCCCGTTCCGGACGGTGCAGGAACTCCGGCTTCGTGGCGGCTGCCTCGTCGAGCAGGCGGGCGCGGGATAGGTCCTTGAGGATCAGCTCGAGCTCGGCACCGTCGGCGGTCTCGACGTTCAGCTCCTCGAGCGGGGCGCTCGTGGCGTAGCGATAGGGCTGTCGGGTCAAGCTCACGATGTCGCCGACGCCGTCCTGGCGACTGAGCAGGTCCACGACCTCGCGATCGGAGGGGGCGTCGCTCATGCCAGCAGCCGCTCCAGCAGCGACCCCAGCACCTTGTCCGCCGCCAGGTGCTCCTCCGCGATCTGCCGGGCGGCGACGCGGTGGCGCCCGTAATCCGCCTCGAGCTCATCGAGGCCCGCGACGACATCCTCGGTGGTTGAGAAGGGGAGCAGGCCCGCGCCGGTTGGCAGCCGCCGGCCGAAGCCGGTGTCCTGGGCGAGCACCGGCCGGCCGCTCGCGAGGTAGCAGGCGCTGCGATCGCTGAACCAGCCCGATCCCGCCACGACGTAGCCCAGCTTGGCGAGGCCGAACTCCGCCCACGATCCCTGCACGAAGCGCCGATAGTCATCGGGGGTGGCCGCGACCTGCTCCGGGTCGAGCAGGGCCCACCCGTTCTCCCTCAGGGCAACGAGGTCCCTGGTCTCGTCCGGATGGATCGCGAGCGCCAGCTCCAGCCGGTCCGGCGCGCGCTGAGGGAGGTCGATCAAGGTCCGCAGCGAGTGGGCCTTCTGTCCGTAGTGGACCCCCTCGTGGATGATCGAGCCGTAGCTGCGCCAGTGCCCGACGGTCGTGGCCCGGCGACGCTCGATGCCGTCGGCGACCGGCCACTCGTCAAGCACGACCGGCGGTAGCGTCGGGAGCCAGTCGCGACCGCAGGCTGGAATCGGAGACCCCGGCTCGCCGATCGCGTCAGCGACGCTGACGAAGTGGGTGTGGTCGTCGAAGCCCATGTCGACTCCCTCGGCCGCCTGCCAGAGCTGGACAAAGACTGGATCGAGGTCCACATAGGCACGCACCGGGACCCGATCGAGGACGTCGGGGTCGGTGAGCTTCCCCGAGTGGTTGAGCAGCAGATCCGCCTCATCGGCGGCCTCACGAAGCCGGTCGCGAGACATGCCCGTCGGCGCCGCACCGGCGGCGGGGAGCAGGGCCCAGCGGTCCTCGAGCCCGAACTGATCCATCACCTCCGCGCAGTAGCGCGCCGCGTCCTGCTGTTCCGCTTCGCCGTCCAGCTGCTCCACGAAGTACACGGCGCAGCCGAGCGCTCGCAGTCCGAGCAGGTACTGGAGCACCGCCCAGGTGGCGCCGCCCTGCCAGGGCGTGGCCGCGATCGTCCCGCTGACGATCACGGTGGGGGCGGGGGTCACCTTGGCTTCGGCCCGGCCATGCCCGAGGACGATAGACCCCGTGCTAGGTTGCGGCGCGTGGCTGGAGTCGTCGTCGCCGGGGCGCTGGCCCAGCGGCCCCGCGTCGGCGGCCACACCTGGGTCTTCCTTCAGTACCTGCTCGGCCTGCGTCGCCTGGGCTGGGACGTGCTCTTCGTCGACCGCCTGGAGCCCGGGATGTGCGTGGGGGAGGACGGGGAGCCCTCCTCGTTCGCGGACTCCGTCAACCTCCGCTACCTCGCCGAGGTGATGGAGCGATTCGGGCTGGGCGAAAGCTGGTCCCTGCTTTACGACGGCGGCCGCGAGGTGGCGGGGCTGGGGCGAGACGAGGTGATCGAGCGGTCGGCCGGCTCGGCGGTGCTGATCAACGTGATGGGGTACCTGGACGACGAGGAGGTCCTCGCCGCGGCGCCGCTCCGGGTCTTCCTCGACATCGACCCCGGGTTCGGCCAGATCTGGAAGGAGCTCGGGCTGCACGACCTCTTCCGCGGCCACGATCGCTTCCTGACGGTGGGCAGCCGGATCGGCTCGCCGGACTGCGGGGTCCCGGACTGCGGACTCGACTGGATTCCGATCCTGCCGCCGGTCGAGCTGGCGGAGTGGCCGGCGCAGAGCGACGGAGGCGGCCGGTTCACCAGCGTCGCGAGCTGGCGCGGCGCCTTCGGGCCGCTCGAGTACCAGGGGAGGACCCTCGGGCTCCGGGTGCACGAGTTCCGCCGCTTCTTCGAGCTGCCGGAGCGCAGCCCGGGCGAATTCGAGGTGGCCCTGGACATCGACGAGGCGGAGACCAAGGACATCCAGGCGCTGCGCGAGCACGGCTGGCGGCTGGCCGATCCACGGCAGGTCGCCGGCGATCCCTGGCGCTACCGCGACTACATCCAGAGCTCGGCGGCCGAGCTGATGGTCGCCAAGAACATGTACGTGGAGACCCGCAGCGGCTGGTTCAGCGATCGCAGCGCCTGCTACCTCGCGAGCGGCCGGCCGGTGCTGGCGCAGAACACCGGGCTCGAGGGCGTATTGCCGACGGGGGAGGGCCTGCTC
>JBKPTM010000244.1:0-3586 GCA_046765935.1 Actinomycetota bacterium
ATCCCCAGCGACGGCGTCGGCGAGGCCGTCGTGGGCGTCCTGGGCGACATCCAGCTGACCTACTTTGAGCAGGCGAACGAGCGGCTCCGGGAGCGGACGCGCGACGACATCACGGATCTCGAGGAGTTCAGGGAGTTCTTCACGGGTGAGGAGACCGACTCGGGCGGTTTCGTCAAGGCGCCGTGGAGCGAGGAAGAGGGGACCCTCGAGACCATGGGCGAGCTCGGGGTGAGCGTGCGCGTCATCCCCTTCGACGAGGAACTCCCGGCTGATGCCCGCTGCGTGATCACTGGCGGCGCAGCCAGGGTCATGGCGATCTTCGCCAAGGCGTACTAGGTTTCTCCCTACAGGGGGCCCCGCCCATCGTTTGGAGGGCTATGCAGGCAAATAGCGGGCCCACACAACCAGCGGAGTTCCGACTCGTCCTCTCGCCCGACACCGAGGCGGGCTGGCGCACCCGTCAGGCGCTACGGCAGCGCTTTGGTGAGTCGCTGCCCGCACGCTCCCTGATCGACCTCACTGCGATCGTCACCGAGCTGGTCAACAACTCAGTCGCCCGCGGTCCGCGGAGGCCGATCACGGTCGCGCTGGCGGTCGAGGACGGGTCCATCCGCGGAGAGATCGCGGATCAGGGCAACCCGGCGACCGTGGTCCCGCAGGGCAAGGCGGAGGCCCGGAAGGGCCATCTCGGGCTCAGGGTCGTCGACGAGCTCGCCTCGCGCTGGGGCGTCTACGAGGGCAGCACCCACATCTGGTTCGTGCTGCCGATCGAGTAGGGCGACTAGGCGCGAGTGAAGCGGCGGCCAGAGGTCGGCGACTCGTCCTCGTCCAGCTCGGCGCGCTTCACCTTGACCGGCTTCAGGTAGGGCTCGCCCTCTTCGAGCTCGGGCCCCTCGTCGGCGAGCACGCGTTCGGACTCGGTCGGCGTCTCCGCCTTCTCCATCTGCGCGATCCGCTCCGGGGTGAGCTCGCCTGCGTTCTCCTCCTCGATCTTGGCCAGCCAGTCGGCGCCCTCGCGCGACTTCACCTCGTCGACGTGGACCTTGCCGCGGTCCAGTGACTTGTCGATCTCAGCGAACAGCGCGTCCACCAGCTCGCCCTGCTTCACCTTCCGCAGCGGCTTGCCGTGGGCGAAGATCAGACCCTCGTCCTTGGCGCCGGTGATGCCGAAGTCGGCATGCGAGGCCTCGCCGATGCCGTTCACCGCACAGCCGAGAACCGCGACCTCGATCGGGTCCTCGTAGGCCTCGAGCCGCTGCTCGATGTCGGCGACGACCGTGTCCATGTCGAACTGGAGCCGGCCGCAGGTCGGGCACGCGATCAGGACCGGGCCGCGCTCTCGGAGGTGCAGCGCCTTGAGGATCTCCCAGCCGACCTTGACCTCCTCCTCCGCGTGGAAGGTCGAGAGGCTGATCCGGATGGTGTCGCCGATCCCGTCGGCGAGCAGAGTCCCCAGTCCGACCGAGGACTTGAGCGACCCGGACCACTTGGTGCCGGCCTCGGTGATGCCGAGGTGGATCGGGTACGGGATCTTCTCCGAGAGAAGGCGGTTGGAAGCGATCGTGTTGGGGACGTTGGTCGACTTGATCGAGACCTTGAAGTTCTCGAAGTCGAGCGACTCCATGAGCTCGACGAACTCGACAGCCGCCTGGACGAGCGCCTCGACCGGGTTCTCCCGCTCGAGCTCGTGAAGGTGCTTCGGCAGCGAGCCGGAGTTGACCCCGATCCGCATCGGCACGTTGGCCTTGTTGGCCTTCTCGGCGACCTCGGCGACCTTCTCGCGGCCGCCGATGTTGCCCGGGTTGAGCCGGATGCAGTCCGCGCCGGCATCGATCGCCTTCAGGGCGAGCGTGTGGTTGAAGTGGATGTCGGCGATCACGGGGATCGGCGACTCCTTGACGATCGTCTTCAGCGCGTCGACGTCCTTGTCGCGCGGCACGGCGACGCGCACGAGGTCGGCCCCCGCCTCGGCGACGGTGCGGATCTGCTCCATCGTCGCCTCGAGGTTGGCCGTCTCCGTCTTGCACATCGTCTGCACGGCGACCGGCGCGCCGCCCCCGATCGGAACGTCGCGCACGAAGATCTGGCGCTTCGAAGCCACGGGCACAGAGTAGCTGTGGCCACCTGAGGGGCGTTGACGGCGCGTGAATCCGCGCTGTTTGCAGCGAACTTCGCAATCCCATCGAGCTGGAGCAATCCCATCGCCGGCCTCGCTCGTAGGTAGGGGCGAGGGAGAAGGTGCTGTCTCGATACAGACTCGTCGGAGCATCGATCGCCGCCACAGCGATCCTGGGCTCGCTCGTCATGGCGGCGTCGGCCAGCGCGACGTTCCACCTGATCAAGGTCCGTGAGGTCTCACCCGGGACGAACGGTCTCGACAACAGCTACGTCGAGGTCCAGATGTACGCGCCCTTCCAGCGATACCTGAGCGGAGGGGCGAAGGTCGCCGTCTGCAACAACATCTGCTCGCTGGTCCCCGCCGAGTTCAGCGGCTTCTCGGACGTCGCCAACGGCAACAGTCAGGACACGGTCCTGTTCGGCGACAGCGGAGTACCCGGCGGGAGCAAGGACTTCAACGTCAATCTGAACCTTGACCAGGTCGAGCCCGGTGGCGCCGTCTGTTACGTCAGCGAGCCGGGCTACAGCGACTGTGTCTCGTGGGGGAACTTCAACGCCAACTCGACCCTCACGGCGAACTACGACGGGAGCGCCGATCCGGGGAGCCCGGCGACGGCGCTGACCTCGGGCATGGCCCTCCGTCGCTCGATCGCGGCCGGATGCTCAAGCATGCTGGAGGGGTCCGACGACACGAACAACAGCGCGGCGGACTTCGCGGTGACGACACCCGACCCCAGGCCGAACTCGGTTGCTCCGACCGAGATGGCCTGCGGCGCGACCACTCCCCCGACCGGAACTCCCACCCAGCCGACCAGCCCAGCCCCGCACAAGAAGAAGAAGTGCAAGAAGCACAAGCGGAGCTCCTCCACGCCCGGTACCGGGTCGGGGACCACCACCAATCCCCCGGCCTACGCCGCCAAGAAGAAGTGCAAGAAGAAGCGGAAGTAGCTACGCCCCCGCTCGGCTGAGCTTGCCGGCGAGCCCGCTGACTCCATCGGAGCCGTCCACGCGGATGCGGTGGAGCTCGAACATTTTGCTTCGCGAGGCGTCTCCGGGAAGCTCGGTGGTGGCACCGAGATAGCCGGCGTCGCGGACCGCCCGGATCGTCTGCGAGTCGAACTTGCCGGCGGGGTAGCAGAAGAAGTTCACCGGCTGCCCGAAGCGGCGCTGCAGGACCCGCCGCGATCCCGCCACCTCACGGTTCAGCCGAGAGCCGCTCATGCTCGTCAGGTCCAGATGGCTGATCGTGTGGGCGTCGATCTCCCAGCCATCGTTGATCATCCGCTCGACCATCTGATCGCTGAGCTCATCGCCGAGGTTGCCGACGAGGAGGTTGAGGTTGCCGGCCCAGCGCAGCCGGCGGAGGGTCGGCCGCGCATAGACGTAGTCGCCGCGATAGCCGTCGTCGAAGGTCAGCACCACCGGCTTGTCCGGGAGCTTGCCGCCTGCAAACCAGGCGGAGTAGACC
>JBKPTM010000245.1:0-3793 GCA_046765935.1 Actinomycetota bacterium
CTCGCATCCCAACCTCGTCGGAGTGATCGACGCCGGCGAGGACGATGGGAGGCCGTACATCGTCTTCGAGTACATCGAGGGGAGGACGCTGAAGCGCCGCATCCAGGAGGAGGGACGGCTGCCGGTGGACGAGGCGGTCGCCTACGCAATCGAGATCGGTCGCGGCCTCACGGCGGCCCACGCCCGCAAGCTGGTCCATCGCGACGTCAAGCCACAGAACGTGCTGATCGACCCGGACGGCCGGGCGAAGGTGACGGACTTCGGCATCGCCCGCTCGCTCGAGTCGAAGGGTCTGACCGCGACCGGCCGGGTACTCGGCACCACCGACTACGTCTCCCCCGAGCAGGCAATGGGCGAGGACGTCGACGAGCGCTCGGACGTCTACTCGCTCGGCGTGGTCCTCTACGAGATGCTGACGGGGGACGTCCCGTTCCAGGCTGAGACCCAGGTCGGGGTGGCGATGAAGCACGTCAACGAGCCGATGCCCGACGTACAGACGAAGCGGTCCGAGGTGTCGGCCGCGGTAGCGGCGGTCGTAGATCGGGCGACCACAAAGGACCCGAGGGACCGCTACGGCACGGTCGCCGAGATGGTCCGCGACCTCGAGCAGACCCTCGAGGTGGAGGCCGCCCGGCGAGGCGGGACGAGCGGTGAGGCGACCAGCGTGCTCGCCTCGGTCCCGGCCCACAAGCGCAGACTCGGCGGCCGCCGCCGGATCTCGGGGCCCGGCATCGCCCTGGCGATCGTCCTGATCGCCCTCGCCGCCGCCGCGGTGATCTTCGCCAGCCGCCTCGATCTGGGCGACAACGAGAGCCCGAAAGGTGGCGGGACCACGGAGGTGCGGCTCTCCAACGACGCCGTCAGCGAGTTCGACCCCGAGGGTGACGGTCAGGAGACCGGAACCGAGGAGCAGGCGATCGACGGCAATCCCACCGGGACCGCATGGTCGAGCGAGCACTACGACACCCCCGACTTCGGCGGGCTGAAGGACGGGGTCGGCCTGACGATCGACGCCGGCGGTCCGGTCGCGGCGAAGTCGATGACGATCCGGGCCCTGACCCCGGGCTACGACGCACAGATCTACGAGATCAACGGCTCACCGGCGAGCGGGCTTTCGGGCTGGGGCCGCCCGGCGGCGACGATCCGCGACGGCGGCGAGAGCGAGACCGTGACCCTGCCCGGCAAGCAGGCGGAGTCCTTTCTGATCTGGATCACCAAGGCCCCGCCCGCGAATGACGATCCCGGCCGCTACCAGATGGAGATCTCGGACATCCAGCTGTTCAAGGGCTAGAACTCGTAGCCCTTGGCGGCTTCGTAGCGCTCGATCGCCAGCTTGACCAGGCGGTCGCAGAGCTCCGGGTAGGAGATGCCGTCAGCCTCGAAGAGCTTGCCGTAGACGCTCGTCTCGGTGAATCCGGGGATGGTGTTGAGCTCGTTGACGAGGACCACCTCTCCATCGACGAAGAAATCGCACCTGGCGAGCCCGCTGCAGCCGCAGAGGGTGAACACGCGCCGCGCCAGCTCGCGCACCCGCTCCCGGGCGGTCTCGGAGATCTCGGCGGGGACACGGAGCTCCATGCCGCCCTCGGCGTACTTGGCCTCGTAGTCGTACCAATCCGAGGCCTTGGTGACGATCTCCCCCGGCGGGGACGCGGCCGGATCCTCGTTGCCGAGCAACGAGCACTCGACCTCCTTGCCGGGCGCCGGAGCCTCGATGATCACCCGCGGGTCGTGACGGCGGGCGTCGGCGACGGCCCGGTCGAGCTCCTCCTCGCCGGAGGCCGGCGCGATGCCGACGCTCGAGCCCAGCCTCGCCGGCTTCACCCAGACCGGCTGGCCGAACGAGGCGGCGATCTGCCGCCAGCCGTCCTCTCCCGCACGGCAGAAGTCGACCTGGGGGATCCCGTGGTGCGCGAGGAGGTCCTTGAAGACCAGCTTGTCCATGCAGATCGCCGACGACTCGACGTCGGATCCCGCGTACGGCACGTCGAGCACCTCGAGCAGGCCCTGGACGCTGCCGTCCTCCCCACCGGGGCCGTGCAGCACCGGGAAGACCGCATCGCAGCCGAGTAGGCCGCCCCCGGGCGTGAAGTCGACCGGCTCGTCTCCAGCGCTCCAGCGCCCGTCGCGGGCGATCGTCACCTCGACGGTCTCGTGACCGGCCTCGCGCAGGCCCGCCGCCACTGAGGCGGCCGAGCGCAGCGAGACCTCGTGCTCGCTCGAGGTCCCGCCGCCGAGTACCGCGATCCTCATGTACCCGGGGTGGTCGAGGTCGGAGAGGTGATTCCCACCGAGATCGTCACCGTGTCACCGCGCCGGCCGCGGGAGCCTCCGGGCGGGAACTCGGAGATCACCCGGTTGAGCTGCGACGGATCGGTGGTCTCCTGCTCGGTGACCGCGACCGTGAAGCCCGCCTTCTTCAACGCCGTGACGGCGGTCTTCCGGTCCTGGCCGACAACGTCTGGCACCGTGATCGCCCCGGTCGAGGCGAAGATCGTGACCTGAGAGCCCCGCGCGACCAGCTTGCCGGCACCCGGGCTCTGGCTCAGCACCTTGCCCTCCGGCTCGGTCGAGTCGCGCTGCACGAGCACCCCGGACAGGCCCGCGCTCTGGAGAGCCGCCAGGGCGGCCTGGTCGTCGAGTCCGACGACGTTCGGGACCGCCACGCGGTTGGTGCCACGGGAGATCAGGAGGGTGATCACCTGGCTGGTGGAGAGCTGGGTGCCGGCCGCGGGCTCTGTGCCGATCGCGCGGCCCCTCGGGGCTGTGTTCGAGAACTCGTCCCTGGTCGTCACCTTGAACCCCGCGCCCTCCAGGCGTTTCGTCGCGTCGGCCTCGCTCAGTCCGGTGACATCCGGCACGGCGACGATCGCCGGCCCCGAGCTGACGCTGAGCGTCACGGTCGAGCCCTCCTCCGCCTTGCCCCCGCCGCGATCGGTGGGGATCGGGTCCTGCTCGACCACCTGGTTGCGCGGCGCGGCACTCGGGACGGCCTTGATGTCGACCTCGAAGCCCTTGCCCTCGAGGACCTGACTGGCCGCGTTTTGATCCTGTCCGATCACGTCCGGAACCGCGACGTGGGAGGGCCGCGTCAGGGCGAAGGCGACCAGCGCCGCCACCCCCGCGGCGAGGATCGCGACGACGATCCAGCGCCAGCGACGGCGCCGCCGCTCGCGCTCCCACTCCGCCGCTTCGTCGTACGGCTCCGTCTCGCCGGGGATGTCCGCCACGCCCTCCGGACTGACCGCCGCGTAGGCGGCGGTGTCCTGCGCACGCGGCGTGTCCGGGGCCTTCTCGGCCGCGTCGAGGGCCTTCAGGAAGGCGTCGGCGTCCTTGAAGCGGGCGTCCGGGTCCTTGGCCAGCGCGCGCATCACCACAGCGTCGAGTGCCGGTGGGACGTTCGGGTTGATCGCACTCGGCCGGCGCGGCGTCTCGGAGACCTGCTTGAGCGCGACGGCGACGGCGCTCTCCCCCTCGAAGGGCACGCGGCCCGTGAGCGCCTCGTAGAGGATCACTCCGATCGAGTAGATGTCCGAGCGCGGCGTCGTCGGCTTGCCCTGCGCCTGCTCGGGCGAGATGTACTGGGCGGTGCCCATCACGGAGCCGGTGGCGGTGATGTCGGAGTTCTCGCCCGCGCGCGCGATGCCGAAGTCGGCCACCCGCGCCCGGCCCTCGTCGTCGATCAGGACGTTCTGGGGCTTCAGGTCGCGGTGGACGATCCCCTTGCGGTGCGCGAAGCGGGCGGCGTTCAGGATCTGACGCGTGAAGTCGATCGCGTCCTTCGGGCTCATCC
>JBKPTM010000246.1:0-3707 GCA_046765935.1 Actinomycetota bacterium
CACTCCGAGGCCGTCAGCTGGGCCATGCCCTTCGCGCTCGCCTTGCCGCCACAGAAGCCCGCGAGGTTGGGCTCGTTCCAGATCTCCCAGGTCGTGATCGGACGCTTCGGGATCGTCGGGTACTCCGCCCAGAAGGTGCCGTTGCTTCCGTAGCGGCGGGCGTAGTTGGTGAGCAGGTTCGTCCACGCCTGGCGCTGGGGCGGGATGTAGATCGGTGGGTTAGCCGGCTTCGAGGAGATCCAGCCCGGCACCGAGTACAGGTCCGGGAGCAGCGTCAGCCCGGCCTGCGCCGCCGCGGCCACGAGCTGATCGGCGCCCCTGAAGACGTAGGTCCCAGGGCTGAGCTCGACGAACTACCACTGGAACTGGACCCGGAAGATCCCCGCTCCACCGCCCAGCCCGGTCGAGCTGCGGCGGGGAGAGCGCGCTGTTCGCGTCGACCCCGAAGAACTCCCTGGGACCCGCCGGAAGCTACGCGCGTCGCAGTTGGACGGCCTCCCACGGGGCGGCGCCGCCGAGCACCTCATCCGCGTAGGCGGCGTAGGACCCGGAGGCGATCGCCTCCCGAGCGCCCGCCGCGAGCCGCTCCATGTAGGTCAGGTTGTGGAGGGTGAGCAGGCGGGTGCCGGTCAGATCCTTGTTGCGCGCCAGGTAGTGGAGGTAGGCGCGGGTGTGGCGCCTGCAGGACTCGCACGGGCAGCCGTCGGCGATCGGGGCGTCGTCGTCGGCGTAGACGGACTTGGTGAGGTCGATGCGGAAGCGGCCATCCGGATTCGGCGCGAGCGCGGTGCCGTGCCTGGCGATGCGCGTCGGGATGGCGCAGTCGAAGAGGTCGATGCCCATCCCTATCCCGACGAGGAGATCGTCGACCTCGCCGATGCCGAGAAGATGGCGCGGCGCCTCGTCGGGCAGCAGCGGCACGGTGAAGCCAAGGACTCCGTGCATCTCCGACTTCTCACGGCCGAGCGTTCCGCCGATCGCAATCCCGTCGATCGCCGCGGCGGCGTTGCGTTCCGCCGATTCCCGGCGCAGGTCCTCGTGGACGCCGCCCTGCACGATTCCGAATATCGCCTGGCCCGCCGGCCCCTCGCGCTCGTGCCAGGCGAGGCACCGGTCGAGCCAGCGGTGGGTGCGCTCGGTGGAACGCGCCGTGTACTCGTAGTCGGCGTGCGCCGGGGTGCACTCGTCGAAGGTCAGCGCGATGTCGGAGCCGAGCGCCGCCTGGATCCGCATCGACTCCTCGGGGCCGAGGAACTGGTCCGAGCCGTCGAGAAGCGACTGAAACGCGACCCCCTCCTCGGAGATCTCGACCTTGGCGCCGCCGGCCGAGTTGCCCCGCCGGCCCTTGATCTCGTCCGCGACGCCCCCGTGGGCCAGCGAGAAGACCTGGAAGCCGCCCGAGTCGGTGATGATCGCCCGCTCCCATCCCATGAACCCGTGCAGTCCGCCGCGGTCGGCGATCAGCTGCTCACCCGGCGCGAGGTGCAGGTGGAAGGTGTTGCCCAGGACCATCTGGTAGCCGAGCTCCGCGACCTCGGACGAGGAGAGCCCGCGGACGCTGCCCTTGGTCGCGAGCGGGATGAAGGCCGGCGTGGCAACCCGGCCATGGCCGACATGAATCAGGCCCGTGCGGGCGTCGCCGTCACGGGCCTGAATCTCGAACCGGAGCCTGTCTGGATCAGACCTGATCCGTCCAGGTTATGGGCTCACTTCTCTTCACCCGAGCCCTCGATGGCGCCCTTGGCGATCTGCACGCGGGTCGGCTTCGCCTCCGCGGGCTTCGGGATCCGGACCTCGAGCACGCCCTTGTCGAAGGTCGCGTCGACCCGATCGGCGTCGACGCCCTGCGGCAGGGTCAGGGAGCGCGAGAAGGTGCCGAAGGCCCGCTCCACGCGGTGGTAGCCCTCGCCCTTCTCCTCGCTCTCCGCCTTCCGCTCTCCCGAGACCGTGAGGACGTTGTCCTTGATCTCGATGTCCACGTCGTCCTCGGTCATGCCGGGGAGATCGCCGCGCAGAACGAGGTGGTCGTCGGTCTCGACCAGGTCCATGGCGGGGATCCAGCGGCGGCTCATGCCGTTCGCGACCCGGCCCTCGAAGAAGCGGTCGAAGAGACGGTTCATATCGCCCTGCAGTGAGTCGAGCTCACGAATCGGGTCCCATCGAACCAATGCCATGTGTCTCACCTCCTTGGCTCGTTGCGCCACTTGCGGCTTGCGGGAGCCAAAGTCTCGTTATTACGGCACCAGTATAAAACCTAAGTGGGCACCTATCAACTTTGATTTCGCAGGGTGTGCCCGGTCATCGCCTCGGGCTGCTCGATCCCGAGCAGGTCGAGTGCCGTGGGCGCGACGTCAGCGAGGATGCCCCCGTCGCGCAGGTCGGTGCCCTCCACGGTTGCGATCAGCGGGACCGGATTCGTCGAGTGGGCGGTGTTGGGCGACCCGTCGGGCTCGAGCATCTGCTCGCAGTTGCCGTGGTCGGCCGTGATCAGCAGCGCCCCGCCCTTCTCGTGGACCGCGGTGACCACCTCCCCGAGCCGCCCGTCGACCTCCTCCACCGCGGCGACCGCCGCGGGGATGACGCCGGTGTGACCGACCATGTCGGGGTTGGCGAAGTTGATGATCCCGAAGCGGTAGCCGTCGTCTGACCAGTGCTCGGTGAAGGCGTTCGCGGCGGCTGCGGCGCTCATCTGCGGCTTGTGGTCGTAGGTGGGAACGTCACGCGGTGAGTCGACGAGGTAGCGCTCCTCCCCGCTCCACTCCTGCTCGCGGCCACCGTTGAAGAAGTAGGTGACGTGCGCGTACTTCTCGGTCTCGGCCACGTGCAGCTGGCGCTCGCCCTCCTCGGCGATCACCTGCGCGAGCGTCGTCGCCGGCTCGCGTGGCGGGAAGGCGACCGGATAGGGCCAGCCGTGCTGGTACTCGGTCATCGTGGTCACCTCGAAGGGGCCGGCGCCGCCGCGGTCGAAGTCGTCGAAGTCAGGCTCCCCGAGGGCCCGGGTCAGCTGCCGAGCCCGATCGGGACGGAAGTTGATGAAGATGAACGGCTCGTCTGACTCCGCGCCGTCGTAGTCGCCGATCACCACGGGCTCGATGAACTCGTCGGTGACGTCGTTGTCGTAGGAATCGCGGATCGCCTGCACCGCGCCGTCGGCGCGCGGCGCGCGGGCGTGAACGATCGCGTCAAAGGCACGCTTCGTCCGGTCCCAGCGCCGGTCCCGGTCCATCCCCCAGTAGCGGCCGCCGACCGTCCCGATCCTGCCGATGTGGCGGAGCCAGCGCTCCGACTCCTCGACATAGCCGGCGCCGGCATGAGGCAGCGTGTCGCGCCCATCCGTGAGCGCGTGGAGGACGAGCTCGGAGACACCCTCCTCCCCGGCGAGCTCGATCACCGCCTCGATGTGCTCCCAGCCGGAGTGGACGCCGCCGTCCGAGATCAGGGCGATCGCGTGGAGGCGCCCGCGCCGCGAAGCACGCGCCTTGCCGCACGCGGCGCGCAGGGCGGAGTTCTCGAAGAAGCTGCCGTCGGCGATCGCGTCGTCGATCCGCGCCAGGTCCTGCTTCACGATCGCGCCGGCGCCGAGATTGAGGTGCCCCACCTCGGAGTTGCCCATCTGTCCGTCAGGGAGGCCCACGTCCCGTCCGGACGTCTTCAGCGTCGTGTGCGGGTACGCGGACCAGAGCTCGTCGAATACGGGAGTCTTGGCC
>JBKPTM010000247.1:0-4912 GCA_046765935.1 Actinomycetota bacterium
GGGCTCGGGTCCGCGCTGGCGGGCCAACATGCGCTCCGGCGCGGGGTACGCGGTTCGCTACTTCCCCGGCTTCTAGCCACCACAGGGGTGGCCGGAAGGCCTCCTCTCCTCCCCGACGCGCACGGCGCGGCCCGGCTTCACCGTCGGGTCGCGCTGGCGCGCGCCCTCGCATGAATCGCGTCGTCGCGCGTAGGTCCGGTGCCGCCGTCCCGAGGCCTCTTCTTGAAAGAGGGAGGGCACGCACCGGAGGCGTCGAATCCCAAGATCGTGCGAGTAATCACTAACGAACGGCTGGCGATTGCAAGGGTTCTTTCACGTTTGGTAAGGTCCCGCGCCAGTTACGCCGAGTCCCAACACCACGTGGTGCTGGGAGCGGGGGAACCAGATACAGGGGCGAACCCACCGGAAGCGAGGGTGGGGGCGCAGGCTCTTTCAGCGCTAGCCCGACAGCTAACCCCGCAGGCCTACGAAGGAGAGCTGTTGGATGCGCGACACACTTATTCATAAGCGTCGCCTCGCAGTGGCGGGGATCACAACTCTGTGCATGTTGGCGATCGCCGTGCCCGCGGCCGCCCAGACCGGCGGGTCCGGCCCGCCCGGCGGCACGACGACGACCACCACGACCCCGGCGCCCGCGCCGGTCGGGCCTCCCGGCAAGGCGAAGATCCGCAAGGACGGCACAGCTGTCGCTCCCGCCGACGCGCCGGCTCAGGTCCAGTCGGCGATCGCGGCAGCGAACGCGATCCACACCCTGCCCTACGTCTGGGGCGGCGGGCACCGGACCTTCTACGACAGCGGCTACGACTGCTCCGGCGCCGTGAGCTACGTGCTCCACGCGGCCGGGCTGTTGGCCAGCCCGATGACCTCAGGCGGCCTGGCCTCGAGCTGGGGCGTGCCGGGCAAGGGTCGCTGGATCACGGTCTACGGCAACGCCAGCCACGCCTACATGGTGATCGCGGGCAAGCGCTTCGACACCTCGTCGGGCGGCGACCGCTGGAACCAGGGCTCGGGCCCGCGCTGGCGCAAGAAGAAGCGCGCGCCGGTCGGTTTCACGCAGAAGTACTACCCCGGGTTCTAGTCAGCGCGCAGCGCCGCGGGACTCCCAACCGTAGAAGTCGGGACGTACAAGGCAGCCCGGAAAGATTGGCCACCCTGGCCTGGCGAGGCAGGGCGACGCTCGGATATACCTAGGGCCGCACCGGTCGGCGTTATACGGTGCGCACATCCGACCCGCTGATCGATCCAGGAGAAGGAGCCGGCGGTAGCCGCGACGTCCGCAAGCAGTGAGGCAGAGCCCGGCTCGGCACCGAGTACCGAGCCCGCGGACGTACGCCTGGTCGGGGTGAGCAAGCGCTACGGGGACGTGGTCGCCGTCAACGACCTCGACCTCGAGGTGAAGCCCGGCGAGTTCTTCACTCTGCTCGGCCCCTCCGGGTCGGGCAAGACCACGACGCTGCGGATGATCGCGGGCTTCGAGGAGCCCGACAGCGGCCGGGTGGAGCTCGCCGGGCAAGACGTGACCGGCAGAGCGCCCTACGACCGCTCTGTCAACACCGTCTTCCAGGACTACGCCCTCTTCCCACACATGACCGTGGGAGAGAACGTCGAGTACGGGCTCCGGGTCAAGGGCGTCGGCAAGGAGGAGCGGCGGCGGCGCGCCTCCGAGGCGCTCGCGACCGTGCGGCTGGCGGGCTACGAGCAGCGCAAGCCGAACCAGCTCTCCGGCGGCCAGCAGCAGCGGGTGGCCCTGGCAAGGGCGATCGTCAATGAGCCCAGAGTCCTCCTGCTCGACGAGCCCCTCGGCGCCCTCGACCTGAAGCTGCGCGAGCAGATGCAGGTCGAGCTCAACGCGATCCAGGCAGAGGTCGGGATCACGTTCATCTACGTGACCCACGACCAGGAGGAGGCGCTGACGATGTCCGACAGGATCGCCGTCTTCAACGAGGGCCGTGTCGAGCAGATCGGCGCGCCCACCGAGATCTACGAGCGGCCGGACAACGCGTTCGTGGCCGGATTCGTCGGCGTCTCGAACCTGCTCGAGCGAGACGGGCAGCGGTTCACGGTGCGCCCGGAGAAGATCTTCATCGTCGAGAACGGCACGGCCCCCAGCGGCCTGCACGTCGAGGAGGGGACGATCAAGGACGTCTCCTACGCGGGCATGGTCACCCGCTTCCTCGTCGATCTCGAAGCAGGGGGGGAGCTACAAGTCGTCCGCCAGAACCTGGAGACCACCTCTGCCGAGGTCCAGGCCCAGCGCGGCCGGAAAATCAAAATCGGATGGCGAGCGGATCAGACCGTCGCCGTTAAGGGAGAGGAGGAAGGAAAGTGAGCCGACTCAGAGCTCACCCCACATGGGTGCCCGCGGCGATCGTCGCTGGGCTTGCCGCAATGATGCTGGTGATCGCCGGCTGCGGCGGTGGTGGGGGCGATAACAACGACAACGGCGAGGCGCTCAAGTCCGTCGGTGCGGGTGAGGGGCATCTCAGCCTCATCTGCTGGGCCGGCTACTGCGAGGACGGCACCGTCACCAAGGGCGTGGATTGGGTGACGCCGTTCGAGCAACAGACCGGTTGCCAGACGGACGTCAAGGTCGGCGACACATCCGACCAGATGGTCGACCTGATGCGGAGCGGTCAGTACGACGGAGTGTCCGCTTCAGGGAACGCCACGGCTCGCCTGGTTGAGGGCGGCGACGTCGCTCCGGTCAACGTGGATCTCGTCCCGAACTACAAGACGATCTTCCCGGACCTGAAGGACCAGCCGTACAACACATTCGACGGGGTGCACTACGGAATCCCGCACGGGCGTGGAGCCGACCTGCTGATGTGGAGGACGGACGACGTCCAACCTGACCCGACCTCGTGGTCAGTGATTCTCGACCCGAACCAGGCAAAGAAGTACTCGGGTCACATCAGCGTCTACGACGACCCGATCTACATCGCGGACGCCGCGGTCTACCTGAAGGCGCATCAGCCGGATCTGGGAATCGACGATCCGTACGAGCTCAACGACGATCAGTTCAACGCTGCCGTCGACTTGCTCAAGCAGCAGCATCCCTACGTCGGGGACTACTGGTCCTCGTACCTGAAGCAGATCAACCTGTTCACCAGCGGCGACGACCAGGTCGGAACGACGTGGCAGTACCAGTACTTCACGTTGCTGGCCGACAAGCAGCCGGTCAAGGCCCCCGGGCCGGACACCGGATTCGTCCCGACCGAGGGTGCCACGGGCTGGTCGGACACCTGGATGGTCGCCAAGGACGCGGCTCATCCGAACTGCATGTACAAGTGGATGAACTACGTCACCTCGGCGCCCGTCCAGGCGCAGATCATGCAGTGGTTCGGAGAGGCGCCGGCGCAGAGCCAGGCGTGTCCCGCCAGCGTGGTGACCGCTGCCGATCAGACGCTGGACCTGCCACCGGATCCGAAGTTCTGCGACGAGTACCACGCAGGCGATCCGGACTTCTGGAACCGGGTCTACTTCTGGAAGACGCCCCTTGCCGACTGCGGCGGCGACCGCGGTACCGAGTGCAAGGACTACAACGACTGGGTCTCGGCCTGGACCGAGATCAAGGGCTAATGCGAGGGTGCTCCGCAGGCGCAGCCGAGGAGCAACCCGTTTGATTCGGCCGTGGAAGCCGGCGTAGCGGACGCTGCGCCGCAGAGGAGGTCGGTGGGCCGCAGGCTCGCCGACCTCTTCCACGGCCGCCCTGGCTTCCAGGTCGGATCGCTCCTGAGCGGCCCGATCGCCTGGCTGGTGATCGGCTACCTCGGGTCGCTGGCCGTCCTTCTGATCGCCTCGTTCTGGTCGGTGAACGCGGTCAGCGGCGAGCTGATCAAGGGCTTCAGCCTCGACAACTACAAGGAGCTATTCCAGCAGTCCGTCTACAAGGATGTGGCCGTACGGACCGTTGGGATCGCCGCCGCGGCCACTGTGACCGACGCCCTGCTCGCCTTCCCGATCGCGTTCTACATGGCGAAGGTCGCCAGCCCGCGAGTCAAGGGGTTGCTCGTCGTCGCGATCCTGATGCCGCTCTGGTCCTTCTACCTGGTCAAGGTCTACGCCTGGCAGACGATGCTCTCCTCCGACGGGGTGGTCAACTGGGCGCTCGATCCGCTCGGCGTGAACGGACCGGGCTACGGCGCGACGGCCGTCTGGCTCGTGGAGAGCTACCTGTGGCTCCCGTACATGATCCTGCCGATATACGCGGGGCTTGAGCGCATCCCGAACTCGATGATCTCCGCCTCTGAGGATCTGGGCGCGAACCCGTGGCGGACCTTCCGCAGCGTCGTCTTCCCGCTCGCGTTCCCGGCCATCGTGGCCGGCTCGATCTTCACCTTCTCCCTGACGCTCGGCGACTACATCACCCCGAGCCTCGTGTCCCCCGACACGCAGTTCATCGGAAACATCGTCTATTCGCAGCACACCAACAACCTGCCGCTGGCATCGGCCTTCGCGGTCGTCCCGATCGTGGTGATGATCGCCTACCTCGCGATCGCCAGGCGCCTCGGAGCGTTCGAGCATCTATGAGGCTGTCGCCGGCGACAAGGAACCTGCTGCGGGGCGGCGTGTTCATCACGCTCGCCTTCATCTACATCCCCCTGATCGTGATCGCGATCTACGCGTTCAACGGCGGGACGACGCTGGAATGGCCGCCACCCCACCTGACCACAGAGTGGTTCGGCCAGGCGATCGACAACACGGGCGCGCGTGACGCCCTCTGGACCTCACTCAAGGTGGGTGCCGTCGCGACCGGGATCGCGCTGCTGCTCGGCAGCCTGGCCTCGTTCGCCGTGGCGCGCTTCCGGTTCTTCGGCCGCGAGACGATCTCCTTCCTGGTCGTGCTCCCGATCGCGCTGCCCGGCGTGGTCACCGGAGTCGCCCTCAGCAACACCTTCACCCAGGTACTGGG
>JBKPTM010000248.1:0-2281 GCA_046765935.1 Actinomycetota bacterium
TGTCTAGGTAGAGCCAGAAGGCGATCCTGGGAGGGATGAATGTTCGACGATCACATGGGTCCGTATTGGGCGGTGCCTCGACTGTTGGGCATCGCGGCCGTAGCCGTGCTGCTGATCGTGCTGGCCGCGGTCAGCTCCGGCGGCGCTGGTGCCGCGCCCGGGGACACAGATCTCACGCTGACCAAGTCGGACAGCCCTGACCCAGTAGTCGAGGGCAGCAACCTGACCTACACGATCCGGGTCGAGAACCCGGGAACGCTGCCCGCAACCGACGTCGTGGTCACCGACAACCTCCCGTCCGGGGTCGACTTCATCTCGGCCACCGGTGGCACCTGTCAGCGCAACGCCGAGATGGTCAGCTGCAATCTCGGCCAGGTGGACGCGGCCACCACCGCGACGGTGACGATCGTCGTCAAGACGAAGACGAACGGAATGCTCTCCAACACGGCGACGGTGACCAGCCCAGAGGACGTCGTGCTCGCGAACAATTCCGACACCGCGACCACCACGGTCAGCAAGAAGCCCGCGAAGCCCACGAAGCCGAAGAAGCCGAAGAGGGGTGCTGCGAGCTGCGCCACCCCGACCATCACGGGGACCGCTGGTGACGACGTGATCAACGGAACCTCGCGCTCCGACGTGATCGTCACGTTCAGCGGCAACGACCGCGTCTTCGCGGGTGGCGGTGGCGACCTCGTCTGCACCGGCGGCGGAGCGGACTTCGTGTTCGGCGACCGCGGCGGTGACACCGTGATCGGTGGAAGCGGACCCGATCGGCTCCTAGGCGGCGACGGTGGCGACGTGCTCAAGGGCAAGAACGGGCGCGACCGCCTCAAGGGCAATGACGGGAACGACACCCTCAACGGCGGCAAGAAGCGCGACCGCTGCAAGGGCGGGCCGGGCCGCGATGTCCTGATTCGCTGCCCGTAGGTGGCTAGCCGGAGGCGCCGTTCAAATCGAGGGCCTGCCGGGCCGACTCGACGTCCTCGGTGAGGATCACGAGGCGAACGCCGGTGAAGATCGTGTAGGCGACGTCGATGTTGACCCCGGCCTCGGCCAGGTCGCGTGCGATCTCCCCCATCGCGCCGGGCTTGTCGTGGAGGTCGACGATGACTGCCTCGCGCTCGTCGGCCACGCTGATCCCGGCCGCTTCGAGCGCCTCCCTCGCCGCGGCGGCGTCCTCGACCAGGATGTGGATGAACCCCTTGCCGTCTCCCACCATCGCGCAGAGGCCGGCGATGTTGATCCCCGCCCTGCCGGTCGCCTCGCCCAGGTCCGCCAGCTTCCCGGGCTGGTCGTCCATGATCACCGTCAGGTCCTTCATAGAGCCTCCAGTGACGCGGCGGTGGCGTTTGTGGCCGCGGTCGGTAGTCGCCGCATCATATGCAGAGCGCCGGGCTCAAATGAGGAGGGGCGGGGTAGTCTCGAAGAGATGGCCAACCGGCTTGCCGAGGAAACCAGTCCGTACCTGCTCCAGCACAAGGACAACCCCGTCGCCTGGGAACCGTGGGGCCCGGAGGCGCTCGAGCGTGCGGTGAAAGAGGACAAGCCGATCCTCCTCTCGATCGGCTACTCGGCCTGCCACTGGTGCCACGTCATGGAGCGGGAGTCGTTCGAGGACGCCGACACGGCTGCCTACATGAACGAGCACTTCGTCCCGGTCAAGGTCGATCGGGAGGAGCGCCCCGACGTCGACGACATCTACATGGAGGCCGTGCAGGGGATGACCGGGCAGGGCGGCTGGCCGCTGACCGTCTTCCTCGACCCCGAGGGAGTGCCGTTCTACGGCGGGACCTACTTCCCTCCGGACCCCCGCCAGGGGATGCCGAGCTTCAGGCAGGTCCTCGAGGCGACCGCGGGCGCCTACCGGACCCAGCGCGAGGAGCTTCGCGAGGCGTCGGCGCGGATCCGGGAGTCGCTGTCAGCCGTCGGCCGGGTCGAGCAGTCCCAGGAGCCGCTCAATCAGTCGATCCTCGCGAGTGCGATCTCCGGGCTGCAGGGCGCCTTCGACCGCGCCAATGGAGGCTTCGGGGGCGCGCCCAAATTCCCACCGTCGAGCACGCTCGAGTTCCTGCTCGACCGGGGCCAGCACGACCCGGTGCGCCTGACGCTCGACAAGATGATGCACGGGGGCATCTACGACCAGCTCGGAGGCGGGTTCCACCGCTACTCCGTGGACGCCACCTGGCTCGTCCCCCACTTCGAGAAGATGCTCTACGACAACGCGCTTCTCGCCTGGGCCTATCTCGAGGCCGGTGAGGCGCTCGGCGAGCCGGAGTTCCAC
>JBKPTM010000249.1:0-6176 GCA_046765935.1 Actinomycetota bacterium
CGACACTCGTCATCTGGGGTGAGGGCGATTCCTATCTCGGCTCCGATCTCGCCGAGCCGGACAAGGACGACGTTCCGAACCTGGACCGTGTCGAGCGCCTGCCCGATGCCTCGCACTGGGTCCACCACGACGAGGCGGACAAGGTCAACCAACTCCTCACCGACTTCTTCGAGGGCTGATCGATGGATGTCGCGCAGCAGCAGGTTCCGGGGATCAACCGGGTCGATCTCCAACAGGAAGATCTGAGTGTCCCTGGACGCGAGATGGTTCAGAACCGCGTCGAGCTCGGTCCGGAGGCACCGCCGTTCAGGCATTTTCACTACGGCGAGGAGATCATCTATGTGATCGAGGGGACGCTGGTGTACGAGATCGAGGGCGAGTCCCAGACGGTGAAGGCCGGCGAGGCCCTGACGGTTCCGGCCGAGGCGGTCCACTCAGTGAAGAACGTCGGCGATGGTGATGCGGCTGAGCTCGCCACCTACATCGTTGAGACCGGTAAGCCGCTGATCACGCTCGCGGAATGAACGCGGCCACGACCAAGTCCGAGACGGCGGAGAGCCTCAGGGAGTTCACCGTCGCCGTCCCCCAGGAGAAGCTCGACGAGCTCCGACGCCGCATTCGCGCGTCGCGCCTCCCCCGGAAGGAGCTAGTCGACGACGCCTCGCAGGGCGTCCAGCTGGAGACGATCGAGGAGCTCACCCGTTACTGGGCTGCCGATTACGACTTCCGCAGGCTGGCGGAGCGGTTCAATGCATTTCCTCAGTTCACGACCGAGATCGATGGCGTGGAGATCCACTTCCTCCACGTTCGCTCGGAGCAGGAGGACGCGCTGCCGCTGGTAATCACGCACGGCTGGCCAGGGTCGGTCGTCGAGATGCTGGACGTGCTCGGTCCGCTCACCGACCCGAGCGCTCACGGGGGCGACGCCGAGGACGCCTTCCACGTCGTGGTGCCGTCCCTTCCTGGCTACGGGTTCTCGGCGCAGCCGACGGAGCTGGGGTGGGACCCTGGGCGCGTCGCGCGCGCATGGACGCAGCTGATGAAGCGCCTGGGATACGACCGCTACGTCGCCCAGGGCGGCGACGTCGGCGCCGCGGTCACGGACACGATGGCGATTCTCGGCGTGGAGGGGCTCGCCGGCATCCACCTGAACTTCCTGAGACGGCCTCCAGGCCCCGTGGCCGCGGCAGTCTTCGGCGGCGCTCCTGATCCGGAGGGATTGAGCGAGGAGGAGAAAGCTGCGTTCGATCCGCTCAAGGCCCAGTTCAAGAAGGGCTATATCGCCGAGCAGGGCCAGTCGCCGCAGACGCTCGGATATTCGCTCAATGACTCCCCGGCCGGTCTCGCGGCATGGATCCTCGATCACGACAGCGACGCCTACAAGAAGATCACGCGAGCCTTCGTCGGCGACAGGCCATCAGGCGGGCTGACGCGGGACCACGTCCTCGACAACATCACCCTGTACTGGGTCACCGAGACCGCCGCCTCGGCCGCGCGGATCTACTGGGAGAGCCAACGAGCCGCGGCGGCTGCCGCAGCGGCAGGGAACACCCCGCCTCAGGTGGGTCTCCCGGTCGCCTTCACGGTCTTCCCGGGAGAGATCTACAGGGCGCCGCGCAGCTGGGCCGAGAGCGTCTACCCCAACCTCACCTACTTCAACGAGGTCGAGCGCGGCGGCCACTTCGCCGCCTGGGAGGAGCCGGAGATCTTCGCCGAGGAGATGCGAGCGGCCTTCAGGTCGCTGCGCTGACCATCCACAACCGATAGGAGCGAAATGGAAGCCACGACCGCGACAGGAGCCGAGATTCGACCGTTCACCTTCGAGGTCTACGACGAGGAACTCGAGGACCTCCGCAATCGCATCAACTCGACGAAGTGGCCCGATCGCGAGGTGGATCCCTCCCAGGGCGTGCAGCTCGACACCATCCAGGCCCTGGCCGACTACTGGGCGAACGAGTACGACTGGCGCAAGTTCGAGGAACGCTTCGCGGCCCTGCCGCACTTCATCACCGAGATCGACAGCGTCGACATCCACTTCATCCATTTCCGCTCGGAGAGCGAGAACGCGCTGCCGCTGATCGTCACCCACGGCTGGCCGGGCTCGACCGTCGAGCAGCTCAAGATCATCGAGCCGCTCACGAACCCGACCGCGAACGGGGCCGATGCCGGCGATGCTTTCCACCTCGTCATCCCGTCGCTGCCGGGCCACGGGTTCTCCGGCAAGCCGCGCGAGACCGGATGGGACCCGATCCGCATCGCGAAGGCCTGGGCCGTCCTGATGGAGCGCCTCGGCTACGACCGGTATGTCGCCCAGGGCGGCGACTGGGGAAATGCCGTAACCGAGCAGCTGGCGCTGCTGAAGCCCGACGGTCTCCTTGGGATTCACACCAATATGCCGGCGACGCTTTCGCCCGAGATCTCCGCAGGCGTCCAGGCTGGCGAGCCGACACCCGAAGGCCTCTCCGACGACGAGAAGAAGGCGTACGAGATTCTCGTCCACTTCTTCGCGACGGGCACCGCCTACGCGCAGGAAATGGGCCTCCGGCCCCAGACCCTCTATGGGATCGTGGACTCGCCGGTCGGCCTGGCCGCCTGGATGCTCGACCACGACGAGGCCAGCTACCAGCTGATCGCGCGCGCGTTCGCGGGCAACCCGGGCGGCCTCTCACGGGACGACGTACTCGACAACGTGACCCACTACTGGCTGACGAACTCGGGCATCTCCGCTTCGCGCCTGTACTGGGAGAGCAAGCTGGGCTTCTTCGACGTCAAGGGCGTCGACATCCCGGTTGGGGTGAGCGTGTTCCCGGACGAGCTCTATCCGGCACCGGAGAACTGGGCGAAGGCGGCCTATCCCAAGCTCATCCACTACAACCGGGTCCCGGAGGGTGGCCACTTCGCCGCCTGGGAGCAGCCTGAGATCCTCTGCGACGAGATCCGCACGACCTTCAGGTCACTGCGATGAACGCGGCGGGCTCACCAACAGTCATCCTCGTCCACGGTGCGTTCGCCGACGCCTCGAGCTGGAACGGCGTTATCGAGCGGCTGCAGGCGAAGGGCATACAGGTCAAAGCGCCGGCGAATCCGCTGCGCGGGATCTCGATCGACTCCGCCTATATCGCCGGCTTCATCGAAGAGACCCCGGGCCCGGTCGTCGCGGTCGGCCATTCCTACGGGGGCGCGGTGATCTCGAACGCAGCCAAACGGGCGAAGAACGTCGTTGGACTGGTCTACGTGGCTGCCTTTTCACCCGACGACGGCGAGAGCCTGGGCGAGGCCACCGGCTCATCGAAGGATGCGGTTCTGAGCGACGCGCTGGTCCCGTTGCACTACCCGTCGGGGAACGGTGGCGAGCCTGCCGTGGAGTTCGCGATCGACCCGGCGAAGTTCCGCGACGCCTTCGCCGCCGATCTTGCAGCCGAGGAGACGGCGGTGATGGCCGCTACCCAGCGGCCGGTCGCCGAGCTCGCCTTCTCCGAGCAGAACGGGGCGCCGGCCTGGAAGGACCTCCCGTCCTGGGCCGTGATCGCCACGGCCGACAAGGCCGCCGGCACCGACATCACCCGATCAATGGCCGAACGGGCTGGGTCGAGCATCACTGAGGTCGATGCCTCGCATGTCGTGATGGTCTCCCAGCCGGTGGCAGTGACGGAAGTGATCCTCGACGCGGTGGCCACGGTGGCCGGCGGGCAGTGAACGGGCCGCTTGTTCAATGAAGAGCCTGCGCGGCTCTATCGTTCGAGGCGCCGCCGCGAGCGCGCTTGGCACTCTCACGATGGATGCATCGCTCTACTGGCGTTACCGGCACGGTGGTGGGGGCGCCTCCTTTCCGAAATGGGAGTCGTCCGAAGGTCTCGCAAGCTGGGAGAAGGCTCCGGCTCCGGCGCTCGTGGCTAAGAAGCTCCTCGAGCGGGTGTTCGGGCGTGAGGTATCCCCTCGATACGCGCGTGTCCTCAACAACGCCACGCACTGGGGATATGGCATCGCGACCGGAGTCGGGTACGGATTCCTCGTCGGCCCGCGACGCAAACCGCAGGTCTGGTTCGGCTTGCCGTTCGGAGCGGCAGTCTGGGGGAGCGGCTACGCCGTCTTCCCCCAGTTCGGGGTCTATGAGCCGATCTGGAAGTACGACGCCGAGACGCTCGGCAAAGACCTGAGCGCTCATTTGATCTTCGGAACCGCGACCGCGGGCGCGTTCGCTCTGCTGACCCGGGCGGCGGATGACTAATGAAGTCGGTCAGCTCGACCAGGAGGAGGTTCTAGGCCATGGCGACCAGCACCAAGATCGATGCTCAGTTTCGGACGCTCGGCGGACTGCGTATCCGCTACGCCGAGGGAGGCGGGTCGAACGAGACGACGATTCTGCTCACCTCTCCCTGGCCCGAGAGCATCCACGCGTTCACCTCGATGTGGGACAGGCTCGCTGAGCATGCTCGGCTATTCGCAATCGACCTACCGGGATTCGGTGCGTCGGAGCGCCGCGATGACCTGATGTCGCCGCGGGCGATGGGTGAGTTCGTCGCCGAGGTCATCGACGAGGCGGAGCTCGGCGAACCACACATCGTCGCGCCGGACGTTGGAACGTCGGCGGCACTGTTTGCCGCCGCAGCTCATCCCGAGCGTTTCGCGAGCGTGATCGTCGGAACCGGCGGAGCAGCAATCCCCCTCGATCTCGGCGATCCGCTCAAGTCGTGGGTGGTCGACCCCGACCTCGACAAGTACCGCGCAATGGACCCGCGCGCGATCGTCAACGCGGCGGCCGACGGAATCGCGGGAGGCATTCCCGACGAAATCCGCGCCGACTACTTGGAGTGCTACGACGGTGATCGGTTCGTCGAGTCGATGCGCTACGTGCGCCGCTATCCGGAGGAGCTACCGGAGCTAGCGGAGTTGCTGCCAGGGGTCGAGACCCCGGTCACGATCATCAATGGTCGAAACGATCCCGTCGTTCCGGTCTCCAATGCCGAGTTCCTGGATGCGCGGCTGCCGAATAGCCGGCTCGAGATCATCGATGCCGGGCACTTCGTTTGGGAGGAGGCGCCCACGGAGTATTCCTCTGCCATCCTCCAGTCGATCGGCGACGACGGCGCATGAGCGTTGTCGTGGAAGCCACCCACCAGACGGCCGAGACACAAGCCGTCGAAGCGGCCGGGATCGAGTTTGCTTATCGTCGCTTCGGGCGCCCCGCTGAGCTGCCCCTCGTGATGCTGCAGCACTTTCGCGGCAATCTCGACAACTGGGACCCGGCCCTGACCGACGCACTCGCCGCGGAGCGCGAGACCATCCTGGTGGATTACCCGGGCGTCGGTTCCTCGTCAGGCGAGCCGAGCAACACGATCGCAGCGACCGCCCGCCAGATGATCGCCTTTGTGGACGCGCTGGGCCTGCGGCAGATCGACCTCCTCGGGTTCTCGATCGGCGGTTTCGTCGCGCAGGAAATCGCGCTCGTGCGTCCGACGCTCGTACGGCGGCTCGTGCTGGCAGCGACCGGTCCGAAGGGGGCGCCAGGAATGCACGGCTGGCGGGAGGACATCGCCGCCGCCGCGCGCGGTGAGAGCAAGCCGGAGAACCTCCTCTACATCATGTTCGCGCACACCGAGACGAGCCAGGCGAAGGGGAAGGAGTTCCTCGGGCGCTTCATGGAGCGTCAGGATGGTCGCGACACGCCGACGAACGACGCCGCGCGCGACGCCCAATACGACGCGATCGTGGAATGGGGGATCCCGGATCACGCCGCGCTGCAGCGGCTGATGGGTATCGACAGCCCGACGCTGGTGCTGCAGGGCGACGGCGACCTGATGATCCCGACCAAGCTCAGTCACCTGATGGCCGGCCTGATCCGGGATGCGCGGATCCGGATCTACCCGGACAGTGCGCATGGCTTCCTGTTCCAGTACCCGACCGAGGTCGCGGCTGAAGTGAGCACATTCCTGGCGGGATGAGCGTTGACGGGGGAGGAACCATCGACATGTCAGTCGCCCGCGACCCGTCTCTCGGCACCTATGAGACGCTGAGCTCGAAGGTGCGCGAGCTGCGCGCCCTGCTCGCCACCGGAGTCGATCTGCGGGTCGCGGAGAGCAAGCGCCGCCAATACGAAAGGTGTCTGGCGATGCTTGAGGAGGAGATGCCCGGCGCCCGGATCACCGAGCTCTTGCGCTTTGAGCTTGAGGGGCTAT
>JBKPTM010000250.1:0-4013 GCA_046765935.1 Actinomycetota bacterium
CAGTGGGAGGCTGTCGAAGCCGCCGGTGGCGAAGTATCCGCTAGTGGCGGCGTAGTGGCCGTTGGGCGCGTGATAGGACGCGACGTAGGTCGTATCGGCACTGATCGCCACCGGGTTGCCGAGGCTCACCTGCTGCCAGCCGGAGGGGGTCTCGCCGCTGAAGGTCGCCTCGGCCAGCTGACTTCCATCCGCTGCCCATAGGTGGCCGACATGGGTGCCGGTGTTGCCGGAGGTCTTGTAGAAGCGCAGGCCGGTTACGAAGCCGGCCTGGTCGGACCGGAACTTGACCCCAAGCTCGACCGCGGCCGGGTCGTTTTCCTCGGGGCCGGTGAAGGAATCGTTCCAGATCGTGCAGGGACAGGTGCGTGGGACGACATTGACGGTGACGCCGGCTCCGGGTGTCTCGAGATTGGCGCTGTCGTCTGCTGCCCGTGTCTTGATCGTGGCGCTGCCGGTGGCGCCCGGTGTCCAGGAGTAAGTCCAGCTCTCGCGTCCCTGCGCCGGGTGCCAGGTTGTCCCACCGTCGGTCGAGACCTCGACGCTCCCGACCCGGCCTCCGCCGGACTCTCCTGTCGCGTCCGTGGCGGTGCCGCTGATCGTGACCGGCTGGCCGGTCTCGACATTGGAGCCTTCGAGCGGCGAGCTGATCACGGAGCTGGGGGAATCCGTGTCGGTCGAGGCGGTCGCCGGCGCCAAGTCGCCCTGCAGCGTGTCGGGCTGGGAGCCCATGTCGGCGAGCAGGTTCACCGTCGCCTGCTGCATGCGCGGGTCGGGGGTGGAGCCGCCGCGATCGTGATTTCCGTCGAGCCCCCAGGACCATTGGACCGTGCCGGCACCGAAGACGAGCGCCCCACTTGCCGCCCTGTACAGGGTCAGGTGATGGGTCGCTGTGCCGGAGGCGTAGCTTGAGCCGAAGTCCTGGAGGACCTCGACGCCGCTCCTCGTGGTCGAGGAAAGCTGCACGAGCCCGGCCGGGCGTGAGCCGTTGTCAGGCGCCTCGTCCCACTCGTACCCGAGAGTGTCGGCGGCCAAGGTGGCGGTCTGGTTCGGGGCGAGCGACGCGATGCTCGTGTTGCGCCAGATGCGCATCTTCCCGTCGGCCGCCGGCACGTCGATCGCGGAGGTGCCGGAGTTGACCCTGAAGATCGTGCCGCTGACCGCGTTCTCCGGACGGCCGCCGTCAGCCGGTGGGCTGAAGCGGGGATCGCGCCAGGTCCCCGTCCAGACGTTCGGCTCGGGGTCGACCTTGGCGTTGGCGTGGGTCTCCTTGTAACAGACGAGGGTTCGCCAGTCGGTGCCCGAGCCGTCGATGCTCGGCTCCCAGCGGGTCTTCCAGAAGATCTCGTTGCCGCTGAAGAAGGCGAGGTTGACGCCGGCGGCGCGGGCCGCCTCGACGTTGGTGCGCTGGGTCCCGGACCAGTACTCGTCGTGGCCGACCGAGAGGAAGGTCTTGTGCTCCAGGATCTCGCTCCCGAACCGGGCACTGTCCACCCCGGTGAAGTACGAGACGTCGTAGCCGTTGCGCTCGAGGAAGCGGACCATCGGGTACTCGGCGTTGAACGGCGAGTCCTCCGGGGTCGGACCGCGGGTGGTGAGGGGGCGGTTGTAGCTGACCTTGTAGGCCCGGGCCGGATTCGTCCCGGGCCCGCCTGTGTCGCTCTGGTAGAGGCTCTTGCCGCCGTACTGGTTGTAGGCCTCCCAGGTGGTGTCCCCCGTCTGGAAGAGCAGGTCCGAGCCGCCGTCGTCGTCGCGGACGATGAAGAAGAGGTGGCTTCCGTCAGAGGGTCCGCCGTCGCGGACGAGCTTGGCGAAGTAGATGCCCGACACGGCGTCCGCCGGCACGGCCCAGGAGGCGGACTCCGCCCAGTTGCCGCAGTCGATCAGGCCGGTGGTCGCAGCCTCGAGGCAGGCGTCCTGGTCCTGCGCCAGGCCCGGGACGGTGGCCACCTTGCGGGCGCCAAGGCCGGCGTAGTAGCCCATCCGGTAGATGTCGAGGTGATAGGCGGAGTAGGTGGTGTCGACCTTGAAGTGGACCGTCTGGCCCTGGTCCACGCTGATGTCCGTCGCGAACCCCTGGAGGTTGGGATCTCCGCCCCCGCTGACGTCCCACTCGCTCTGCGGGCTCCCGGCCTTCGAGTTCTCGCAGACGATCGGGTTCTGGACCGGGGCGCAAGGGTCGACGACCTGTGCCGACGCGGAGCCACCCCACCCAGTGAACAGGAGGAGACCGAGCGCCGTCAGCGAACCGGCGAGGAGCGCGTGGGCCACTCGTCGCAGCGCCCTGGCAACTGCGGACTGACCCGGCTGCCCCATCCGGGGGCCCCCGAATCGATCCTTACGACGCTGCACTTCCACTCCCTACGGCCACACAGCCGCGGTGAAACCCAGTCTTCCTTCCCGCTGGTGCCCTTGGTGGTCGTCCTGCCCACCTCAAGGAAGCTCACGCAAACTGCGGGGTCAACGTATGGGTCGGGAGCGAAGCTTGTCAACGGGTAAAGATTTACCCCGGGTCGAGATGTAAAACAGCTGCACCCCTCGGGTTTTTACGGAGCCTCCCTACCGAGTATCGAACGGCCTGGCCGATGCCGCGGCCCCACTTTCTCTACCTCGGCTAGAGACCCAGCGTCTTGGCGATGATGCCGCGCTGGATCTCGGAGGTGCCGCCGTAGATGGTTGAGACGAGGGTGGAGCGGACGAGCCGCTCCATGTCGTACTCGGAGGAGTAGCCGTAGCCGCCCATCATCTGCATGCCCTCGAGGGCGACGCGCTGGGCGGTCTCGGTGACGAAGAGCTTCACCATCGAGGCCTCCTTGGGGAGCATGCGGTCGGGGTCCTCGTCGTTCAGGGTGGCGACCCACCAGGTCATCAGGCGGGCGGCCTCGAGGTCAGTGGCCAGGTCCGCGAAGCGGTGCTGGAGTGCCTGGAAGGAGCCGATGGGACGGCCGAATTGCTTGCGCTCCTTGGCGTAGGCCAGGGCGTCGTCGAAGGCGCGCTGGCCGATGCCGAGCATGGTGGCGGCGAGGATGAGGCGCTCGGTGTTGAGACCGGCCATGAGCTGGGTCCAGCCGTGGTCCTGCTCGCCGAGGAGCTGCTCGGCTGGGACCTCGCAGTCGTTGAAGTAGACCGTGTTGGTCTCGCGGCCGCCCATGGTGTCGATTGGCTGCATCTCCATGCCGGGGGTGTCCTTCGGGACGAAGATCATGGAGAGGCCCTCGTGCTTCGACTCGCCCTTGGTCGTCCGGCAGACGACCAGGACGTGGTCGGAGATGTGGGCGTTGGAGATGAAGACCTTCTGCCCGTTGATGACGTAGCCGCCGTTGGAGCGGACGGCCTCTGTGGTGAGGGAGCCGACGTCCGAGCCGGATTCGGGTTCGGTCATGGCGATTGCCTCAACCGATCCCTTTGAGATGCCGCCGAGGATCTTCTGCTTCTGCTCGTCGGTGCCGAAGCGCTTGGTAGTGCCGGCGACGATCAGGGTGGTGGCATAGCCGCCGATCGGGGCCATGCCGCGGGAGGTCTCCTCCATGAAGAGGCAGGCGTCGAGCATGGTGCCGCCGGAGCCGCCGTACTCCTCGGGGATCGTGAGACCGAGCCAGCCGAGGTCGGCCATCTTCTTGTAGAGGCCGGTGTTGTGGAGCTCGGTGTGGTGGTTGGTGAGCTGCTCGCGCTGCTCGGGGGTGCCGCACTCGCGCTGGCAGAAGTCGCGGATGGCGGAGACGAAGTCGCGCTGCTCATCGGTGAGCTTAAAGTCCACGGCGCGGGAGCCTAGCTACTGGGTTGGTGCCGCCGTGCCTCCGCTTGAGTTGTTGTTCCCGCCCGAGTTGGGCTGGTTGACGTCGGGTGGGTTGACGTCGGGGACTTCGACCTGGTCGATCTTGTCGCGGATGGCGTCGATCAGGCCGCTGACGCTGTGCTCGGTGGAGTGGAGGGCGGTGGCGACGACGATGAAGACGATGACCGCGAGGATGGAGAGGAGGGTTCCGACCCAGCCGGTGAAGCGGCCGATCCGGGCC
>JBKPTM010000251.1:0-1928 GCA_046765935.1 Actinomycetota bacterium
AAGCGCGTCCGCGTGGAGTTGCCGGATGAGCTCCTGCCCTATGTCGTCGAGCACGGCTCGATCGCGATCGAGGGGGTCAGCTTGACGATCGCCGGGCTCAGCGACGAGGGCATCGAGGTCTCCCTGATCCCGGAGACCCTCGAGCGCACCACCTTGGGCCGCGTCGAGGCGGGCACTCGCCTCAATGTGGAGTGCGACGTCCTCGCCCGCTACGTCCGCCGGCAACTGGAAGCCGATCCGAGCCTGTCACCCTTTGCAAGCGATAAGGAGCAGTGATGGCCACCGAAGAGCGAAAGCTGACCGACACCGAGAAGGGCGCCCCGTTCGCCACCATTGAGGAGGCGATCGAGGACATCCGCCGCGGCCGGATGGTGGTCGTCTGCGACGACGAGAACCGTGAGAACGAGGGCGACCTGACGATGGCGGCGCAGTTCGCGACGCCCGAGGCCATCAACTTCATGGCGACCCACGGCCGGGGCCTGATCTGCCTGGCCCTGACCGACGAGCGCTGTCAGGAGCTCGGCCTCAACCTGATGGCCGCCAAGAACGAGGCGCCGTTCCAGACCGCCTTCACCGTCTCCGTCGAGGCGCGAGAGGGAGTGACGACCGGTATCTCGGCCGCCGACCGGGCGCGCACGATCCAGGTCGCGATCGACCCTCACTCGCAGCCACAGGACCTCGTCCAGCCGGGCCACGTCTTCCCGCTCAAGGCGAAGGACGGGGGAGTCCTGGAGCGCACCGGCCAGACCGAGGCGGCGGTCGACCTGGCTCGCCTCGCCGGGCTGATCCCAGCCGGCGTGATCTGCGAGGTGATGAACGAGGACGGGACGATGGCGCGCGTTCCCGACCTGGTCGGGTACTGCGCCAAGCACGACCTGAAGATGATCACCGTCGCCGACCTGATCGCCTACCGGCGGCGCACCGAGAAGCTTGTCGAGCGGATCGTCTCCACCAAGCTGCCGACGGCATTCGGGGAGTTCACGGCCGTCGGCTACCGCTCGCTGATCGACGACAAGCACCACGTGGCGATGGTCAAGGGCGAGGTGGCGGGCTCCGAGGACGTCCTGGTCCGGGTCCACTCCGAGTGCCTCACCGGCGACGTCTTCCACTCCCTGCGCTGCGACTGCGGCGAGCAGCTGGAGGCCGCCCTCGCGATGATCGAGCGGGAGGGCAAGGGCGTCCTGCTCTACCTCTCCCAGGAGGGGCGCGGGATCGGGCTTCTCAACAAGCTCCGGGCCTACAGGCTGCAGGAGGAGGGCCTCGACACCGTCGACGCCAACCTCAAGCTGGGGCTGCCGGCCGACCTGCGCGACTACGGCATCGGCGCGCAGATCCTCGTCGACCTCGGGCTGTCGAGCATCCGCATCCTCACCAACAACCCGAAGAAGATCCTGGGGCTGGAGGGATACGGCCTCTCGGTCACCGACCAGGTTCCGATCCAGGCGGTTCCCAACCCGCACAACGAGGCCTACCTGAGGGCCAAGCGGGAGCGGATGGGCCATGCCCTCCATCACCAGGGCCTACCGCTCGACGAGCAGCTGATCTACGAGGAGCACCGCAAGGACGAGGAGAACCGCCGCGAGGGCGGGGGCGGCACAGGGGAACTTGATCAGGGCTATCCCCCCGGCGACTAGACCCGGTCGGATAGGTTCCGGCCATGGCCGAGGACCAAGCCTCGTACGAGGAGTTCACCGACGAGGAGCGGCAGGCGCTGGCGCGCAGCGAGTTCGCCGTCTGCGTCGCGACCTTCTACGAGGACATCGCGGAGCGGCTGCTGAACGGCGCCACGGTGGGCTTCGATCTCGGCGGAGTGAGCGAAGCCTCGATCCACACCTACAGGGTCCCCGGGTCGTATGAGCTGCCCTTCGCCGCCAAGCTCTGTGCCGAGTCGGGGCGGTTCGCCGGGGTCGCCTGTCTCGGCGTTGTGA
>JBKPTM010000252.1:0-3648 GCA_046765935.1 Actinomycetota bacterium
TCGAATCCGTCTCGCTCATCGTGTCTGCCGTCGTCCGCCATCAGACCCCGAAGATCGCGAGGTGGATGCAGCCGGCGATGAAGCCGAGGACGGCGCCGTGCAGGAGCAGCAGCCACTCATCCTCGCGCATCGCCGAGCGCAGAAGCTCGGAGAAGTCAGAGTGGGGGAGCTCGCGCATCCGTTCGCTGATCAGGCTCCGGACGGCGGCGCTCTGTCGGCGGTTGAACTCCGGGTCGGTGAGCGGAGTCATGGTGTAGTCGACGGCCTCCTCGGCGAGTGACTCGCGGATCGTCTCGTAATGGCTCGGGCCCATGGCGACCTGCAGCGCCAGTCGGGCAGGGCCGGCGGCCCGGTCGACGGCGGGGCGCATCGCGTCCTCGATCATCTGGCGCGTCCGATCGGCGCTCGGCCCATGCAGGAGCTCGTCCCCGATGTTCCGGAGGGTGACGATGTCGTCGGCGATGATCTCGCCATAGACCTCGGATACCTCGGGTTGGCGGCGGATGAACAGGCCGTGCAGCTTCAGCGGGCCGATCCGCCTCGGCTCGATCGGCTCGAAGATCATCCAGAGCGCCACCCAGTTGGTGACCCAGCCGATGATCACGCCGCCGATCGGCAGGACCCACCAGTGCGCGAAGGCGTTGGTGAGAAAGACGAGCGGCACGCCCAGCACGGCGCCGAAGAAGAACCCGAAGTTGATGATGAAGCGGAGCTCCTTGCGCCCGACCTCCAGGTAGATCCGGTTGGCCATCTCGGGGTTCTCCTCGATCCGGCGGATCACCATCAGCTTGATGTCGAGCAGCTGGTCGATGTGGGCCCCGATCTCGTCGGTGACCGTGCGGACGATGTCGGGGAGCTGTTGCTGGACCCTGGCGTGGACGGCGTCCCGGACGCGCTTCGGCGTGTTCGGCCAGGTGTCGGGGTACTCGCGCTCCATGATCCGGTCGACGACCTCGCGGATGTCGTCGCTGGCCGTCTCGCAGATGTGCTGGGCGATGGCCTCGGGCTCCAGCTGGTTGTAGAAGTCGGCCGGGCTGCCGAGCTTGGCGATCCCCTTGTCGACCGCGATCGAGCCCATCTTCGCGGCGCGCGAAGGGATGATCCCCTGCCATCCGACGCCGCCCTGCATGACGCCGGGGATCTGCTGGATGCGGCGGGGAAGGATCGGCGCCACCCGGCCGAGCCCGGGAAGCCGCCACCCGGCGAAGTTGACCGGGTAAAAGAGCATCCAGACCCCGCTCCAGTTGGTCAGGTAGCCGATCGCGCCGGTGAACAGCGGGATCGTCAGATCCTTGAGCAGCTCTCCGTCCATACCCCGCGCTGGAAGCTAGCCGAGCGCCGGTACCCGGACGCCGGTACCCACCCGACTAGGATGTCGGCGGGTTGCGGGGAGAAGTCGAGTGAGCCTCTGGTTGATGGCCCTGATCGTGGCCGCCGTGGCGGCTGCCGCGGTTGGGCTCATGTACGTCGTGCGGCGCGAGTCGAGCGTCGACCACTTCTTCATCGAGGTCGAGCGCGGCGCCGGGATCTTCGCCTTCCTCGGCACCGCGTTCGCGGTACTCCTCGCGTTCGTCGTTCTGGAGGCCTTCCAGAGCTTCAATGACGCGAAGGACGGGGCGGAGGAGGAGGCGATCGCGATGGTGCAGCTCTCCCGGACCGCCGAGTTCTTTCCCCCGGCCGAACGCGACCCACTCGAGGGTGTTTCGATCTGTTACGCGCGTGCCGTGATCCACGATGAGTGGCCGGCGATGAGACATGGGGACCGGAGCCCTAGCGTCCAGGATTGGGTGAACCGCCTGGAGAAGGGCCTGCACCACCTGAATCCCGAGACTCCCGCTCAGCAGGCGGCGTTCCTGCAGCTGCTGCAGCAGCAGGACAAGCGCACCGACGCGCGCCGGGTGCGCCTCAGCGAGGCGAACCGCGCGCTGCCGGCCCCCGCCTGGTTCGTGCTCGGCCTCGGGGCGATCGTGACGGTCGGCTTTGCCCTCTTCTTCGCCGACCGCCGTGAGCACTTCATCGTGCAGGGAACCCTGATCGCAGCGATCGCGGCGCTGGTCGTCTCGGGGCTGCTGCTCGTCTGGTTCCTCGATCACCCGTATGAGAACCGCGCCGGGAGCATCAAGCCGGATGAGATGGAGCGCCAGTTGGTGATCATCGAGAACGAGCAGAGCAAGCTCACGCCGCTGTGCGACGAGGCCGGGAATCCGGTTGCCGCTCCCGCGTAGCTAGGCGCGGCAGTTGCCGGCGGCCAGCCCCGCGGCCCAGAGGATCCCGCCGAGGAGGTGCCGGCGGAAGTCGGGCTCGGAGTAGGACTCGATTGTGTGGCCGCCCGCCGTGTAGAAGGCGCGGCCGCCCTTGAAGGGGTGGCACCAGGCGAACGGGTGGTCCGCGCCCATCGTGCCGCCGGAGTAGGTCGACTCGTCGAGCGTCGCCAGCACGTGGACGCTCCCTCGCGGGTTGGAGCGGAAGCTGTACCACTCGTCGGTCCGGGTCCAGCGGGCGGGCAGGTGCTTCGTCGCGGGGTGGGAGCGGTCGGTGACGTCGATGCTCGCCTGCTGGATCGCGGGGTGGGACTGGAAGTAGGCGCCGAGCAGCCGTCCGTAGAAGGGCCAGTCGTACTCGGTGTCCGCGGCCGAATGGACGCCGACCCAGCCGCCGCCGTGGCGGATGAAGGACTTGAAGGCGATCTGCTGCCGGGGCGCGAGCACGTCGCCGGTCGTGTTGAGGAAGACGACTACGTCGAAGCGGCCGAGGCGCTTTGGGTTGAAGGCCTTCGCGTCCTCGGTGGCGGTGACGGAGAAGCCGTTCGCCCGGCCGAGGCTCCGAATCGCCGCGATCCCCGCCGGAATCGAGTCGTGGCGGAAGCCCGCGGTCTTCGAGAAGACAAGCACCCGCGCGCTCGGCTTCGGCTTCGCCTCGGGATCGCTCGAGCACGCGATCAGGCCCGCCCCGCTCAGGCAGATCAGTCCCGCCAGCGCGGCCGCGATCGTCCGTCTCGCGGAGATCCGCATGTCCCGATTGTGGCGGGCGTAACCTCGCGGGGGGAGGCGAGACCACAGTGACGATGGAGGGATTCGAGTACACGGGAATCGAGATCGGGCCGACCAGCTACCGGCCGGGAGTCGCGGGTGATGGTCCGCCGGTCCTGCTCCTCCACGGCTTCCCCGAGACGCACTACTGCTGGCACCGCGTCGCGCCCGGCCTCGCCGAGGATCACACCGTCGTCGTCTGCGACCTGAAGGGATACGGCGAGAGCCGCTCCGAGCCCGGCGGCGAGCTGGGGGAGGGGTACTCGAACCGCGAGCGGGGCGCCGAGCTCGTCGAGTTGATGGGGCGCCTAGGGCATGAGCGCTTCTCGGTCGTCGGCCACGATCGGGGCGGACGCGTCGCCTATCGGATGGCGCTCGACCACCCCGAGGCGGTGGGGCGCCTCGGCGTCCTCAACGTCATTCCGACCGTCGAGCAGTTCGAGCGCATGGATGGGGATACCGCGCTCGGCTACTGGCCCTTCATCTTCCTGGCCCAGCCACCCCCCTTCGCCGAGCGGGTGATCTCGGCGAGCGCGGAATACGTCCTGCGGAGCATCCTCGCGTCGTGGCCGGCCTCGTCGGATGCGATCTCGGAGGAGGCCATCGAGGAGTACCTGCG
>JBKPTM010000253.1:0-2533 GCA_046765935.1 Actinomycetota bacterium
AACCGGATCGACGAGGTCATCGTCTTCCACAAGCTGACCAAGGACGAGATCATGGAGATCGTCGACCTGATGATCGAGCGCGTCCGCACGCAGGTGGCCGAGCACGAGCTGCAGCTCGACCTCTCCAAGGACGCCAAGGAGCTGCTTGTCGACAAGGGCTGGGATCCGGCGATGGGCGCCCGCCCGCTGCGCCGGGCAATCCAGCGCTACGTCGAGGATCCGCTCGCGGACGAGGTGCTGAAGGCCGGCGAGATGGCTCCAGGCTCGACCGTCCAGGTCGAGCGGGACCAGAAGGGCGACGAGGAAGACCACCCGCTGAAGCTGACGATCGTCAAGCCGCGCAAGCGCCCGGCGAAGAAGAAGACCGAGCCGGAGAAGGTCGGCGTCGGCGCCAAGAAGGACGGCGACGACAGCGACTCCGGCGACGGCGGCGAGCCCGAGTCCTCGGGCGACGGCGACAAGTCCTAGTTACCTCCAGTCCTAGCTGCGAACGGGTTGCAATTGCGGCCCGTCCTCAATAGTCCGACGTTTGCAGGGATTTTCTGATCCGGCCCTGCCGGGCGCAGCGTAGTGCCCTCCAGTGACCGAGGGCCGGATCGGCGGCGGCTCGCGGTTGACAAGAAAGTCAACCGCCGCAAGGAGGACGAAATGAGGAAGCTCGCACTCTTCGCCGCGCTCGCCGCGCTGGCGATCGCGGTGCCGCTGAGCTTTGGCTCCTCGCACAGAGAGGCGCCCTTGACCTCGATCGATCCGACGGGAGACGACACGGACACCTACGCCTTCACGGCGCAGGATGCGCCCGGCTCTCTGACGATCGTCGGGAACTGGGTGCCGTTCGAGGATCCGGCCGGCGGTCCGAACTTCTACAAGTTCGACGACAACGCGCACTACTACCTGAACGTCGACAACACCGGCGATGGTGCGGCCGATGTCCGGTACCTGTTCGATTTCAAGACGAAGACCAGGAACCCGAAATCGTTCCTGTACACGAACGGGCAGCCGGTCGACTCGGTCAACAGCCCGAATCGGAACATCGTGCAGACCTACTCGGTGACCCGGATCACCAAGGGCCACTCAAAGGTCATCGCTCGGAAGGTTCCGACGCCCCCGAGCAACGTGGGGCCGAAGACCATCCCGAACTACCAGCAGGCGCAGGCCGGCGCGATCAAGGATCTGCCCGGCGGCGGCAAGGTGTTCGCCGGTCAGCGCGAGGACCCGTTCTACGCGGCACTGGGCCGGATCTTCGACACGGTCAATCTGACCGGCGCCGGCCTGGGCAACCAGGGCGGTGGGGTGGACGATCTCGCCGGCTACGCGGTCCAGTCGATCGTGCTCCAGGTTCCGGAGTCCGACGTCACCCGTGACGGCAAGTCCGTCGCCAACGCGGGCGCTTCGAACGCCGTGGTCGGCGTCTGGGCGTCCACCGAGCGGCAGTCGATCTCGGTGAAGGGCCATGGACATGGCTCCTACCGGCAGATCTCCCGCCTCGGCAACCCGCTGGTCAACGAGGTGATCATCCCGCTGGGCCAGAAGGACAGGTTCAACCGGACCCAGCCCAAGGACGACGCGTCCAACTACGGCAAGTACGTGCTCGAGCCGGAGCTGGCCGCGGTGCTCAACAAGCTCTTCCCGGGAATGGTGAATGCTCCCGAGAAGGACCGCACCGACATCGTCCAGGCTGTTCTGCAGGGCGTGCCCGGTCTCAATGCCTTCCCTGGCGCTGCCGGGAAGAACGCGACCGACACCCTCAAGATCAACCTGGGGACTCCCCCGACCGCGTCACCGAAGCGCCTCGGCGTGCTCGCCGGTGACAACGCCGGGTACCCGAATGGGCGGCGTCTCACCGACGACGTGGTCGACATCGACCTCCAGGTGGTCGCCGGAGCCCTGAAGGGGAACATGGTTCCGCTCGGGGATGGCGTCAATCAGAACGACGTCCAGTTCCTGAGCGCGTTCCCGTATGTCGCACCCCCGAAGCCCGGTGCGAACCCGGCCGCGGGGTATGGCTCGCAGCTCAAGGCCGTCGACAATGGGAACGGGACGTCAACGCCCCCGTCGTTCTCCGCAACCGGCGGCAGCAGCGGCGCTGGCGGCGATGGCGGCGCACCGGACGCGATCGTCTGGGTCCTGATCGGGACGGGTGTCCTCGCCCTGGCCGGACTCGGCTACCGCGTCGCCCGTGGCGGCAAGGACAAGGGGGTCGCCACGACCTGAGCCGAACGCTCCGAGGGGGCCGCCTCGCGGCGGCCCCCTCCGGGGCGCGACGCCGGTACGGGCCGAGACGGACGATGGCGATCAACCGGGACAGCCTGACGATGAAGCTCGCGGCGGCGGTGCTCGCCTTCGTCGCGGTCTTGCTCGGCGTCCGGGCGCTCGACGGCTCCTCCGCGAGCCTGCCGGGACAGCCCGGTGATGTGGCGGTTCGCCAGGGTGAGCTTCCCGGCGCCACCACCGCCCAGCGAATCGAGGGGCTGCAGGCCCAGGTCCGCGAGGCGCCATCGGACCCCGATGGCTACGCCCAGCTCGGACTCGC
>JBKPTM010000254.1:0-1801 GCA_046765935.1 Actinomycetota bacterium
TCTGCCCTTGCTGCTGCGGTGGATCGCACCGGCGTCACGCGCCTCCTGGGGCGGATCACGGACTTCCTCGAGGTCGGCTCCGAACGCCTCGGTGATCGCGTGTGAGCGCAGGTCGAGCTCGAATCGGGCGCGATCGATCCCGGCGCGGCCGGCTGCGTCGATCAGGGCGTCGGCGTGGTCGAGCTTTCGGCGCTCGAACATGATCCCCTCGCGCAGGGTGCGGAGATACCCGTAGGCGGCCTGCTGACCCTGCTCGGCCGCGGCCTCGACTGCTTGGCAGGCGGGGTAGGTCGAGCTCAGCGGATTCTGGGTCCAGATCCGTGGGTCGCACGGCATCCCCCCGGCCGCCGCGTCCTCGAGCCATTGCCCGACCACGTCGAGCAGGTTCGCCTTCTCGTAGCTGCGGGCGAGACCGCCCATCACCCAGACGAAATCGAGCTCTCCCTCGAACTCCCACATCAACCGCCTGATCGCGGGCTCGGCCGCCCAGGACCAGGGACATGCAGGATCGGTGTAGAAGCGAACCTGGACAGTCATCATTCGTCCCGGTGCAGCTACCGGTTCGTCCGGGCGTTGGCTGGCAGCGGCGGGAGCACCCTGAGGCGAAAATACACGGCGATGCAAAGGCTGATCCGTTGGAACGCTTGAGCTCAACTGTCCTCTCGGGCCGCTACCGGCTCGAGTCGAAGCTGGGCTCAGGCGGGATGTCGACCGTCTACCTCGCCACGGACGAGGTCCTCGATCGGTCGGTCGCCATCAAGCTGCTCCATCGCGAGATCTCCGAGGAGGCCGATCAGCTCGAGCGCTTCCGCCGCGAGGCGAGGGCGGCGGCGCGCCTCTCCCACCCCAACCTGGTCGGCGTGATCGACGCCGGGGAAGACGACGGGCGCCCGTACATCGTCTTCGAGTACATCCAGGGGAGGACGCTGAAGCGGCGCATCCAGGAGGAGGGACGCCTGCCGGTGGACGAGGCGGTCGCCTATGCGATCGAGATCGGGAGGGGCCTGACCGCGGCGCACGCACGAAAGCTCGTCCATCGCGACGTCAAGCCTCAGAACGTGCTGATCGACCCGGATGGCCGGGCGAAGGTAACGGACTTCGGCATCGCCCGCTCGCTCGAGTCCAAGGGTCTGACCGCGACCGGCCGGGTGCTCGGCACCACCGACTACGTCTCCCCCGAGCAGGCGATGGGCGAGGACGTCGACGAGCGCTCGGACGTCTACTCGCTCGGCGTGGTCCTCTACGAGATGCTCACGGGGGACGTCCCGTTCCAGGCTGAGACCCAGGTCGGGGTGGCGATGAAGCACGTCAACGAGCCGATGCCCGACGTGCAGACGAAGCGGTCCGAGGTGTCGGCCGCGGTTGCGGCGGTCGTAGATCGGGCGACCACGAAGGACCCCAGGGACCGCTACGGCACGGTCGCCGAGATGGTCCGCGATCTCGAGCAGACCCTCGAGGTGGAGGCCGCCCGCCGAGGCGGGACGAGCGGTGAGGCGACCAGCGTGCTCGCCTCGGTCCCAGCCCACAAGCGCAGACTCAGCGGCCGCCGCCGGATCTCGGGGCCCGGCATCGCCCTGGCGATCGTCCTGATCGCCCTCGCCGCCGCCGCCGTGATCTTCGCCAGCCGACTTGATCTGGGCAGCAATGAGAGCCCGAAAGGAGGCGGGACCACGGAGGTGCGGCTCTCCAACGACGCCGTCAGCGAGTTCGACCCCGAGGGTGACGGTCAGGAGACCGGAACCGAGGAGCAGGCGATCGACGGCAATCCCACCGGGACCGCATGGTCGAGCGAGCACTACGA
>JBKPTM010000255.1:0-1339 GCA_046765935.1 Actinomycetota bacterium
CCAGGAGGACCGGCGGATCTTCGAGCTTCTCTTCGACCGCCACTTCTTCCGGGCGGCCGAAGCGGAGGCCCTCGAGCAGGGGATCGAGAGCGAGCGCTTCGAGGGGGCCGGCGACCGGATCGACCTCGACGAGCTGCGGGAGGCGATCAGGCGCGCCATCACCGAGGGCAACGACGGCCAGATGCGCGACCTGGCGCGGCTCGCGATGACGGCCTTCGGCCGGCGCGGCGAGCGCTCGGGCGTGATCGGCGTTGATGTCCAGCGGATCCGCCGCGCGCTCGGCCTGCAGGCGAGCGGCCGCCGCGACGACGGCGCCGAGCAGCCACTCGATCCGGAGAACGTCAAGCAGTTCGAGCGCTACCTGCGGCGCGAGCTGGAGCGAGCCACCATCGAGCGCACCGGCAAGCTGCCGCCCTCACGTCCGCTGGCGGAGCTCGACCGCACCCTGCCGACCAGCCCCGCGCAGGACCTGGCCGCCGTGCACCGCGCCGTGGCCCAGCTCAAGCGGCGGATCGCCACCCTCGGTCACGAGGCGCGCGGTCGCGCCCGCGGACAGCAGGTCGACGTCCGCCGCACCATGCGAGCCTCGCTGGAGACCGGTGGCGTGCCGTTGCGCCTGCGCTACCGGCCGAAGCGTCCGCGGCGGCCCGAGATCTACGTGCTCTGCGACGTCTCGACCTCGGTCAGCTCGGCGAGCGTCTTCTTCCTCTCGGTGCTGCACGCGCTCCACGACTCGTTCCGCAAGCTGCGCAGCTTCGTCTTCATCGAGCGGATCAGCGAGGTCACCGACATCTTCGAGCACGAGCGCGACTTCCGCCGGATCTCGGAGCGCGTCTCCTCAGAGGGAGGCGTCGCGGATGTCTCGGGGTACACGGACTACGGGCGCGTCTGGCTCGTATTCGGAGAGGAGATCGCCGAGGAGCTCGGGCCACGCTCGACCGTGATCGTCCTCGGCGACGCCCGCACCAACGGCCGCGAGCCCCATGCCGCAACCTTCGGCGCGATCGCCGAGCACGCCGGGCGGACCTTCTGGCTCAACCCGGAGCCGCGGCTCTACTGGAACTACGGTGATTCGGTGATGGCGGCGTACGAGCCCTACTGCGACGGCGCCTTCGAATGCTGGACGACGAAGCACCTCGAGAACTTCGTCAACGTGATCGCGGGCGCCGCCCGCTCCGCCGACTAGCGCGACTCCCGCAGCCGCCTGACGACCTCTTTGGCGTCGCCCACCGGCCCCAGGTGGCCGAGCTTCTCGGGATTGACGATCGAGCGGATCGCCTGGATCCGGCCATCCGCGATGTCGAGCGACATGACCCCGAAGAGGTTCCCGGCCGCGTCG
>JBKPTM010000256.1:0-3838 GCA_046765935.1 Actinomycetota bacterium
CTCCTCGATCATCGACGGGCTCGTCCTCTCCGGCCTGCGACCGACCTTCGTGTCTCCCGAGATCGACCCGGAGCTCGGGATCGCTCACTGCGTCACCCCCGAGGGGCTGGGTGCGGCGCTCGACGCGGAACCGGACGCCGAGGCGGTCCTGCTCGTCTCGCCCACCTACTTCGGGGCGGTCGCCCGGATCGAGGAGCTCGCCGAGGTCGCCCACGGCCGCGACATCCCGCTGGTGGTCGACGAGGCGTGGGGCTCCCACCTCTACTTCCACGAGGGGCTCCCGTCCGGAGCGCTCCGGGGCGGCGCCGATCTGGTGCTGACGAGCACGCACAAGATCGTCGGGAGCATGACTCAGTCGGCGATCCTGCACCTGGGGAACAGCGGCCGCATCGACGAGGACGTCATCGATCGCTCCGTCACGCTGGTCGAGTCGACCAGCCCCAATGCCCTGCTCACCGCATCGCTGGACGCGGCGAGGCGCTACGCCGTGACCGAGGGACACGAGCTGCTCGACGAGACGCTCGCGGCGCTGGCGAGGACGCGCGAGCGTGTCCGGGAGATCCCCGGCCTCGACGTGCTGGACGAGCGCCTCGCCGGGCGCTCCAGCGTCGCCGCCTGGGACCCGCTGCGGCTCTCGGTGGACGTCAGGGGCACCGGAGCCACCGGCCACCGGATCGCGCAGCTGATGCGGGAACGCGACGACATCATCCTCGAGCTCTTCTCCGAGAACGTGATCGTGGCCGTATTCGGCGTCGCCGAGGCGCCGACCGCGCCAGCCGACCGGCTCGTCGAGGGCCTCCGGCACGCGGTCGAGCAGATCGGCCCCGCGGACGTGGAGCAGCGACGTGCCTTCGCCGAGCCTCCGCCCTGGGGGCCGCTGGAGCTGGCACCGAGGGACGCCTTCCTCGGTCCCCAGGAGGTGGTTGCGTTCGAGCAGGCCGAGGGCCGGATCGCCGCCGAGTCGCTGGCCGCCTACCCACCCGGAGTGCCCAACGTGCTTCCGGGGGAGCGGCTGACCGGTCCGACCATCGCGTACATCGCCGACTCGCTCGCCCACGGCGGCCTGGTCCGCGGCGCGAGCGACCGCACCCTGCAGACGATCCGAGTGGTGCGGGAATGAGCGCCGAGCCGGCCTGGGGTGTCGACTCCGAGCACGGCACGCTGCTCGACGTCCTCCTGGGCAGGCCCGAGAACTTTCGCTGGCTGCCGACCAGCGCGATCAGCCGCGCGACCCTCGACGCCGGCCACACCTACGACCGCGTGCTCGCGGCCTCCCAGCACGCCGAGATGGTCTCGGCCTACGAGGACGCCGGCGTCCGCTGCCACTTCCTCGAGCCGGATCCGGCGCTCCCGTACCAGGTCTTCGCCCGCGACTCGAGCGCCATGGGGCCCAACGGGACCTTCATCACGCAGATGAGCCAGTGGTGGCGGCGCGGCGAGTACGCCGCCGCGATCCGCTTCCACCAGGAGACGGCCATCCCGATCCGAGCGATGGTCACAGCTGGGTCGCTCGAGGGTGGCGACGTGTTGATCGTGGAGCCGGGGAGCGTCCTGATCGGCAGCGGCGAGACCCGCACCCAGGAGGCCGCCGCCCGCCAGCTCGCCGGCTGGTTCGAGGAGGACGGCTGGGAGGCGCGCGTGCAGCCGTTCCCCGAGCGCTATGTCCACATCGACGTGCTGGTCGCGGTCCTCGGTGAGAAGCTCGCGGCGGTCTGCACCGAGGTCCTCCCCGCGGGGGCGGTGCAGTGGCTCCGCGACAAGGGCTTCGACCTGATCGACGTGAGCGCGGAGCAGGCCTTCACGCTCGGGGTGAACGGGATCTCGCTCGGCGGCGATCGCGTGATCTCCGCCAGCGGAGCGCAGGAGCTGAACGCCGCCCTCCGAGCCCGCGGGATCGACGTGATCGAGCTCGACCTCTCCATGTTCACCCTGGGCGGCGGCGGCGCCCACTGCCTGGGGCAGGCGCTGCGGCGGGAGAGAGTGGGGTGACGGAGATGAGAGGGTGCAGCGGAAGCGAAGCTGAGCAGCAACCCGATTCATGATGATCGACGCCGAGCGCGTGATCGCCGACCTCCGGGAGCTGGCGCGTCGCACGAGCGACGAGGCCGGCGCCCAGCGGCTCTGCTGGGGCGAGGGCTGGCGGACCGCCCGCAGCTTCCTGCGGGAGCTCCTCGGCGAGCTCGGGCTCGAGCCGGAGATCGACGAGGCGGGCAACGTCTGGGCGTACCTGCAGGGCGAGAGCGAGCCCGCGCTGGCGATCGGCTCCCATCTGGACTCCGTTCCAAACGGCGGCTGGCTCGACGGCGCGCTCGGGGTGATGGGAGCTCTGGGCGTGCTCCGGGCCTGGGCTGGCGCTGAGGGGGCCCCGCCCCGGACGCTGGCTCTGGTCGACTGGGCCGACGAGGAGGGCGCGCGCTTCGGGCGCAGCCTGTTCGGCAGCTCCGCCGCCGCCGGCACGTTCGACCCGGCCGAGTTGGCGGGCGCGCGCGACGCCGAAGGCCGCCGCGCGCCGGGTGTTCTGGCGGAGAACGGGGTCGAGCTCGAGCGAGTGCTCGACTGCCGCTCCCGGTTGGACCGGCTCGGTGCCTACCTGGAGCTCCACATCGAGCAGGGCCCGGTTCTCGAGGCCGAGGGCATCAGAGCGGCCGCTGTGACCGGCTGCGTCGGGGTGGAGCGCCTGCGCTTCGAGATCACGGGCCGGGTCTCGCACGCCGGGACGACGCCGATGGATGCCCGTCACGACGCGGGTCTCGCTGTCTCGGCGGCGGCTCTGCGCGTGGAGGAGATCGCCATCGGAGAGGGCGGGGTCGGGACCGTGGGTGAGGTCATCTTCCAGCCGGGGATTCCGACCGCGGTCCCGGGTCGCGCCTCGATGTTGGTCGACCTGCGCAACCGGAGCGGGGAGGCGCTGGCGCGCATGCTCGAGCGGACCCGCGAGGCGGTCGCGACCTGCGCGAAGGAACGAGGCTGCGAGATCTCCGAGGAGCCCGTCTGGCGGATCGAGCCGATCGCGTTCGACGAGGGGCTGGTGGCACAGGCGGCCGACGCGTGCGAGCGCGTCACAGGAACCGCATATGAGCTCGCCAGCGGCGCACTGCACGACGCGGCTTCGATGGCGCCGCTCCTGCCGACCGCGATGGTCTTCTCCCCCTCGATCGGCGGGGTGAGCCATGCGCCCGAGGAGGACACCGACGAGCCGGATCTCCGGGCGGCCATTGAGGCCTTCGGCTGGCTCGCCAACACACGCATCACAACTGCAAGCTGATTCGCGTGTTGGGGAAGTGAGCGCCGTTAGCTTGGCGCCACTCGTCCGAAATGGCAGGAGCTGTCTCACACACGCACGGCGGCGCGCTCGCACGCCTCCGCCCGTTGGTCGCTCTGGCGATTCTCGGCGGCCTGCTCGCACTGCTCCTGATCGGCGGAGGGTCGGCCGCACCATCCGCCGCCCGCGCCCAGGTGAGCTGTCCCTCGCAACCGCGAGGACTGAGCCCGGCGACCTCGGGCCCCCAGAGCTTCACGATGCTGATCCGGATCAACACTCAGGGGAACGTCGACACCTACACCAAGCCCGAGGGCGGCATGGGCGGCCGGATCCGCCCGCAGGACATCTTCGTGCTCAACACGCGCTTTACGGGCAGCGGCCAGGTCCCCGCGATGACCACCGACGTCGCCGCGGACCTCGCCGCCGATCTGCGCGCGGCGTTTCCCAGCAACCGGATCATCGCCCTGAACGGGTTGAGCTTCGATCCTGCCACGGCGGGCTTCGCCTTCACCGGGGTCGGCGATCCGAACGTGTTCGCCCTGCTCAGCGACTATGAGCAGACGGACTGGAACTCGG
>JBKPTM010000257.1:0-2818 GCA_046765935.1 Actinomycetota bacterium
GGTGGCGTGAGACCAGCCGAGCGCCGTGCTGAATCCGAGGGTGCCCGTCGGACCTGCGCCGAGGCCGCGGTTCTCATTGAGTACCGAGGAGCCGGAGGCGTCAGTGATCGACAGATGCCACGGATCGCTCGTGACGTCCGCACGCAGACCGTCGGAGCTCACCTGAGCTGACGCCGCAGCGGACCAGGCGAACAGGGACGCGGCTACGGCGAGGCCAGCGCCGAGAGGGAGCCCCCGCCGAGCGATCACCCGGCGGTCAGCCGCCGGCGACGGCGGGGAGGATCGTCACCTCGTCACCGTCGGAGACCTGCGTGTCGAGGCCGTCCTGGAAGCGGATGTCCTCGCCCGAGACGTACACGTTGACGAAGCGCCGAAGGTCGCCGTCCTGGGTGATCCGCTCGCGCAACCCGTCGTGCTGATCGAAGACCGCATCGAGCGCCTCGCCAACGGTCGACCCGTCGACCTCGAGCTCGCCCTCGCCACCGGTGGCGGCACGGAGCTGGGCGGGGATCTTCACCGTGATGCTCATCGTCGGGCGGAAATCTTAGTCATCGCTGCCGGGCGGCCGCCGGTCTAGGCCGAGACGTCCACGGTCCCGAACTCCTCTTCGAAGGCGTTCAAGGTGGGCTCGATCTCGTGCATGTGGAAAGCCTCGCGAGCGGCATCGAGTGTCTTCAGCCCCTCGCCGGTGATGTAGGCCACCACCGTCTCGTCGGGCCCGATCTCGCCGGCCTGCGCGAGCTTGGTGAGCACCCCGACGGTCACGCCGCCAGCGGTCTCGGTGAAGACGCCGGTTGTCTCGGCGAGGAGCCGGATGCCCTCGCGGATCTCGTCGTCCGTAACGGACTCGATCACGCCGCCCGTCTTGCGCGCCAGCTCGAGCGCATAGGGCCCGTCGGCGGGATCTCCGATCGCGAGGCTCTTGGCGATCGTCTCCGGCGCGCGCTCCGGCTTGCAGACGTCCCGACCCTCCGCGAAGGCGGTTGCCACCGGCGAGCAGCCGAGTGCCTGGGCGCCGCAGAACGTCGGCAGCTCTCCCTCGACGAGCCCGAGCTCGATCCAGTCGCTCATGCCCTTGGCGACCTTCGTGAACATCGAGCCCGAGGCGATCGGCGCGACCACGCGGTCTGGGAGCTTCCAGCCGAGCTGCTCGATCGTCTCGAACGCGAGCGTCTTCGAGCCCTCGGAGTAGTAGGGCCGCAGGTTGACATTGACGAACGCCCACGGGTGCGTCTGGCTGAGCTCGGTACAGAGGCGGTTGACGTCGTCGTAGGTGCCGCGGATGCCGACCAGCTTGGTCCCGTAGATGCCGGTCGCGAGCAGCTTCTGCTCCTCCAGATCCGCCGGCACGAAGACATACGAGTTGAGTCCCGCCGCCGCGGCGTGAGCGGCGACCGCGTTCGCGAGGTTGCCTGTGGAGGCGCAGGCCACGGTCTCGAAGCCCAGCTCCTGGGCCTTCGCGACAGCCACCGCCACAACGCGGTCCTTGAACGAGTGCGTCGGGTTCGCCGCGTCGTTCTTGATCCAGAGCTCGCCAAGCCCGAGTCGCTCGGCGAGCCGGTCGGCGCGGATCAGCGGCGTGAGGCCGGGCTCGAGTGGATCGCTCGGCCTGCCCTCGAAGGGCAGGAAATCGGAGTAACGCCAGATGCCCCGCGAGCCGGCCTGGATCTTCCTCCGCGCCTCGTCGGGGTCGAGGTCGGAGAAGTCATAGGCCACCTCCAGCGGCCCGAAGCACTGCTCACAGACGAAACGGGCGTCGAGCGGATAGCTCTCCCCGCATTCCTTGCATTTCAGAGACTCGACTGCCATTTGGCTCCTCTACGTAAAACCTCCGCCGGGTCTGATGTGGGCGGAGGTTCCGTGAGGAGCTCTCTTCCCACATCTTCCAGGCACTTGATCGCTACCTGCTGGACTTGGCACCTTCCTCGGATCGAGATCCGAGGGGGTTGCCGGGGTTTCATCGGGCCAGTCCCTCCACCCCTCTTGATGTGGTTCGTATGTGACGGAGGACTATACCAATGGCCTCAAAGCGCATTTACATGCGAAATCCGGGCAGGGATGTGCGACGGCCCACGAGGCGTGGCGTAAAGTGGCCCGTGTCATGGAAATGGAAGCGATGAGTGCACCAGGTCCGGAAGATGCCGAACCTCCCTCGCCCCAGATTGCGTCGCACCCGCGCCGGCGAGCTCGTCGCGCCGCTTCCGCCTGAGCCGCAGGCCCCGAAGGTCGAGGAGATCGCGGCCGAAGGCCTTCGCTGGGTGAAGGTCGATCGTCCGGGCGCGATGGAGCAGGCCTGGCTCGAGGAGAACTTCGACTTCCACGCCCTCGATTACGAGGACGTCGTCTCACGCAACCAGCGGCCGAAGATCGACGTCTACGACGACTACCTCTTCATCGTCCTGCAGTTCCCGATCTTCGACCCCGCCGCGGGGCGACTGAACGCGGGCGAGCTCGACATCTTCGTCGGCGCCGGCTTTCTGATCACGATCCCGAACCAGCCCCTGCAGCCGGTCGAGTACCTGTTCGAGCGCTGCCGTCAGAAGGAGGAGCTGCGCGACCAGCTCTTCAGCCGCGGGTCCGGGTACCTGCTCTACCGGATCGTCGACGACGGCTTCGACTACTGCTTCCCCATGCTGCGCAAGATCGGGAACAAGCTGGACGCCCTCGAGTCCGAGATATTCGAGGGCCGCTCCGAGGAGATCGTGCGCGACATCTCCAACGTGAAGCAGGAGATCATCAACTTCCGCCGGGTGATTCGCCCCCAGCGCCCCGTGCTCCGGGATCTGGAGAAGGTGAAGGAACGCTACCTCTCTCCGGA
>JBKPTM010000258.1:0-7726 GCA_046765935.1 Actinomycetota bacterium
ACTGCGGGGTGGATCTCTGTACGCCAGGAGACGCCAGCGACGAGCAAGCCGTTGCGTGTCCTGTGCGTCGCGACCGAGGACGCGCACCTTCAGGGGATGTCCGGCGTGATCGTGACCGACGTACTCGGCGGCGCCGATGCGCTGTTGTTCCGAGGGCTTGAGGTCCCTGACCTCGACCCCGAGTTCCGCGAGCGCGGCGCGGACCTTCTCCGTCGGCGGGACCCCGGCGGCCGAGCCAAATGCCAGCCGGATGATCGCGCCAACTCCGAGGCCGACCGCGAGCCCCGCCAGCGCCGCGGAGGGTAGGGCGGCACCGAGAACGACGAGGCCCAGGGCCGCGAAAGGAGCGAGCCACACGGCCAGGAGCCGGACCCAGCGGACGAGCTCCGGGCCTGCGACGACCAGGACCGCAGTGGCGGTCGCGAGACGAAGCTCCGGGTAGCCCCACTGCGACAGCAGGTGGCCCTTGAGCGGGAACCAGTCCGACTCGACGACCCCGCCGAGGACGAGTCCCACTGCGGCCAGCGGCATGAGAGCGACCAGCAGATCGCGCCCCAGGCTCCACCGCCTGCGGAGAACGACGTCGACGACGACCACGAGCGCAAGCACGAGCAGCGCGACGAACGCTGCCCGCCAGAACCCGTTCGCCCACCCGAACAGAGTCTTCAGCGCCTCTGCAACATCCGCATCGACCTCAGGCGTCGCGGACGCGACGATCGCGGTCAGCCCGATCACGATCGCGGCTGCCAACAGGAAGATGCCGTCGACGGTCCGTCTGTTTCGCCGGCCGGGCTCGGTCGCCGTCAGCAGCGGCGATTGCGTGGACACGGGCGGAGCATCGCCAAAGCGCCAGTTCCCTGTCAACAGGAACCAGCCGGCCTGATTCGTTCGGGTCTAGGTCCGAGCCTTCAGGGTGGCGTCCACGTCGTCGGGCAAGTGCCTGAGTTCGAACGCGAACACGACGCGCATGGTTCCGATCACGACCGCCCAGATGCCGCCGACGGTGATCAGGGCGGCGAGCGTCGCGCCGGGGTTGGCCAGCGCGAGCACGCCGAGAGGCACCTCGGCCAGGCCCAGGAGGAGCAGGAGCCACCAGTCAGGCATCACCCGGCGGGCGGCAAGGGCCCCCGAGATGCTGATCGTGCCGACGACTATGAGCCAGGAGCCGAGGAAGATTCCGAGCACGATCAGGCTCGGCTCTGGCCAGGCGATGATCACGATCCCCGCCGCGACCGAGAGCAGCCCCGTGACGAAGTTGGCGGCCCGGACGGCGATTCCGGCGGTCAGCATCACCCAGAGCCCCTCGAAGATGAACAGCGCTCCAATGAACGTCGAGAGGCTCCTGACGCTCCAGTCGATGCTCCAGATCAGTACGCCGGCAACGATCAGCACCAGCCCGTTGAGCAGAAGCGTCGTCCAATTGCGGGCCAGGCGCTCCGCCGCATCGCGAGTGAGCTCGGAGCCGAAACCTTCAAATGACGCCGGTGTGATGAACATTGCTCCTCCAATGTTGGGACGGGCAGAGTCGTCCAACGACTGCTGGATCGCGCCCGTGAAACACCCGGGTCCTATCCCTGGTCGTGCTAACCCGACGACCGCTTGACGCCGCCGGCGGCTGCAAGCGACCGAACCTCCTTCGTGAGCTCCAGGATCTGCTCGGAGAGCTTGAGCAGCTGCTTGTTCTGGCGGTCCTCCTCCTGGACCGTCTTCCACTGCTCGTCGGCGATCACCTGGCGCTTCGCGTCGGCGCGGTTCTGGCTGATCATCACGAAGGTCGAGAGGAAGATCGCCTCGAGCGAGACGATCATGGTCAGCAGGCCGAACGGATAGTCCTCGACGCCGAAGCCGATCCAGCAGCTGAACCAGATGACGTGGAGGTAGACGAACAGCATCGAGCCCGAAAAGGCGGTGATCTTGTCGGCCGCCCGGTTCTGCCTCGCCTCCGCCCGCTCCCGTTCATGTTTGAGCAGGGCAGGATCAATCGGGGGTTTCAGCTTGGGCACGGGGATGAGGAACTTGTGCAGCTTGTGGCCGGCCGTCTTCCCGTTGTGAGTCGGGTGGGCCACCGGCTGGGAGGGATGATCGCTCGGCATCGGGACTCCTTCGCGTGGGGCCCAGAGCGTATTTCGATCCGGTCGTCGAACAAGTGATTAGCGGCCCGCGCGACTGCGTTCACTCCGCGCTAGCTCGTTGCCTGCGCCGGCGGCCCGGCTAGGGCGCATGAGTGGGTCGTCGCCACCTCGACGGGTGGCTGACCGCGGCGCTCGCGCTCGGCTCGGAGCGCGTCGTCGCTGATGGTCAGCCAAGCGACGATCCCACCCACCACCGAGAGGCCGGCGGCGACGGCCATCGCGACGTGGAAGCCATGGGTCATCGCGGCCGGCTGATAGAAGCGCTTGCCACCCAGGTCGGCCACCAGTGGTAGCGCCGCGATCGAGAGCAGGTTTGCTACTCGAGCGACCGCGTTGTTAATGCCTGAGGCGATGCCCGCGTGGCGCTGGTCCGTCGCCGCCAGCACCGTTGCGGTGACCGGCGTGGCGACGAGGGCCAGTCCGAGCCCGAAGATGATCACCCCGGGAAGCACGGAGGTCACATAGCCATCACCCTCGTTGACCTGGGTCAGCAAAAGCAGGCCCGCTGCGATTACGAGCGGGCCGATGGTGAGGGGGATCCGCGGCCCGATGCGCTGAGCCAGGGCGCCGGCGCGAGCCGAGAGGACGAGCATCAGCAGGGTCACGGGGATGGTCGCCGCCCCGGCAGCGGTCGGCGAGTAGCCGAGGGAGATCTGCAGAAACGAGACGACGAGGAAGAAAAAGCTGCCGATCGCCGCATACACGACGAAGGTGACCACGTTGGCCCCCGTGAATGTTCTGGAGGAGAACATGCCCAACGGCATCATCGGGTTCCGCTCGCGCCGCTCGGCCACCAGAAACGCCGCGAAAGAGGCCAGGCCAACCACGGCGGTCACGATGATCGGGATCGAGAGTCCCTTGTCCGGGCCCTCGATCAATGCATAGGTGATCCCCGCGAGTCCGATCGCGCCGAACGTTGTGCCAAGGAGATCGATTCGCCCGTGCGCGGTCGGGTCGCGACTCTCCGGCACGTGGTGTGAGAACGCGACGACCAGGACGCCGATCGGCAGGTTGTGGAGAAAGACCGCGCGCCAGGAGAAGGCCGAGACCAGGTAGCCGCCCAGGAGCGGGCCGATAGCCGAGGCGACGCCGGTCAGTCCCGACCAGGCGCCGATCGCCCGCGGGCGGTCGGACGCGCGGAAGCTCGACTCGATCATCGCCAGGCTGCCTGGCGTGAGAAGTGCCCCGCCGACGCCCTGCACGACACGAGCTCCAATCAGGATCTCGACCGTGGGCGCAAGCGCGCAGACGAGGGACGCGCCGGTGAAGATAGACACACCGAGCACGAAGATCCGGCGGCGGCCGAGACGGTCCCCGAGCGACCCGCCAACCAGGATCAGGCAGGCGAGGGCGAGCGTGTAGCCGTTCAGGATCCACTGCAACGAGCTCGTCGAGGCATCCAGGTCGCGCCCGATCGTCGGGAGGGCGACGTTGACGACCGTCCCGTCGAGAAAGGCCATGCCCGAGCCGAGGACCGCCACCAGCAGGATCCAGCGCCCCGCGGTGCTGCGAAAGGCGACCTCGCTCACGCCACCAACCTACGGCGTTCGCCCCTGAGCTCGCATCTTTGGAGGGAGGAACCAGAATCATCACTCGACGCGCCGCTCCGCCTCGCCGGGGGGCACCCGCTCAGGCCTGTGAAAGCGGAACACCCGGCGGGTGTGGTCAACGCCAACCGGGACCCTTGTGGCTACCAGCTTGATTCGTGGCCGTGCGTCGGTGCGTCGAGAATCCGCGTGTTCCCAGCCAGGCTTCTACGCACGAATTCCGTCCGCCTCAACACGCGGATTTTGAGGCGGATCAAGAACCCGGGTGTTCTGGGCATTCGCAAAGTGCCAACTTGCAGGAACTTCATGCCGGAGGAGGGACTCGAACCCCCGACACGCGGATTATGATTCCGCTGCTCTAACCGACTGAGCTACTCCGGCGGGGCGGTCAATCGTAGCGACGGGTCGGTGCTCAACCGGAGGCGAGTCTGAGGCGGCGGAGGCCGCGCCGGCGCCCGCGAATTGCCTGCCGCGTCATCTGTTGCCGGCGCATCGCGAGCATCCGAACGAGCTCCGCGGTGTGGTGGAAGGGATCGGCGACGACCTCGCCGTCGGCGACGGAGATCGCGGCCCGGATCTCACCGTCGGCGATCGCCACCAGCAGGTCTCCCTCCGGAACGGCCCTGGTGTCCCGCTGAGCCACGCGCCGCACCTCATCCATGTCGGTGGGTCGCGTGGGCCGGATCGTGATGGGCCGGGGCTCTGATTTCTCTGAGTCTCTGTGATACATCATTGTCCTCTCCCAGCTGCGGTGCGTGGTCGTTTGCGCTACAGTGGAACCAAGGATACGCCCCACCCACCTCTGCGTATGTCATACAAGGCTAAATTGAACGACCTAGAACGCGCCGGCGAGCGCACGCTCACCGACCAGATGGTCAGGGTGTTCCAGGAGGCGATCTCGAGCGGCGAGCTGCCCCCGGCCGAGAAGCTTCCCCCGACGCGCGAGCTTGCCGAGCTGGCGGGCGTCAACCACCTGACCGCGGTACGCGTCTACCGCCGGCTGCGCGAGCTGGGCCTGGTCACGTCACAGGTCGGTCGCGGGACCTTCGTGCGAGAGGCCGCCGCCGTCCGGGAGGTGAGCGGCGCCGACGGTGACCCCGGGTGGCAGCGCTACGTGCTGCCGCCGATCGCCGAGAGCGCCGGCGACCGCGCGATGGACGAGATGTTCCGCCACTCCCAGGCCCGGGGCCTGATCCCTCTCTCGGTCGGCTATCCCTCGGCAGAGCTCTTCCCCTTCGAGGACATGCGGCGGGCCATGTCCGAGGCGCTCGAGAGCCACGACCGGCGAGCCCTGCAGTACACGGACATCGCCGGGTCGCCGGAGCTGGTCGAGCAGATCGCAGCGCTCTCGGCCACGCGGGGAGCCCCGGAGGACTCCGGGAACATCCTGATCACCACCGGCGCTCGCCAAGGACTCACGCTGGTCGCCCGCGCGATCCTTCGCCCCGGCGACGTCGCCGTGTGCGAGTCGCCCACCTTCATGGGCGTGATCGAATCCCTCAAGGACACCGGGGCGCGGGTGATGTCGATCCCGGTGGACGCTGAGGGGCTCGACACCAATGCGCTCGAGGAGCTTCTCGCCCGGCAGGAGATCAAGCTCCTCGCCCTGCAGACGCGCTGCCACAACCCGACCGGGGCCGACCTGTCCGCCCCGCGGCGCGGCCACTTGCTTGAGCTGGCCCGGCGGCATGGCTTCTTCATCGTCGAGGACGGCATCTACGCCGACCTGCGCTTCGAGGGAGACGACCCGGGCACGCTGCGCAGCGAGGCGCCCAGTCACGTGATCTATGTGGACTCTTTCTCGAAGATCGTGAGCGGCGGCATGCGGATCGGTTGGGTCGCCTCGAGCGGTCCCGTGCGAGAGCGACTCCTGCGCGCAAAGCGCACCGACGACATGCACAGCGCCACGCTCACGCAACTCGCAATGGCCCGCTTCCTGGCCGCCGGCGGCTATCAGGACCACCTCCCTCGGGCCAGGGACTTCTACCGCGAGCGCCGCGACGCGCTGGTCGAGGCGGTCAGCCGCCACCTGGGCGGCCTCGTGGCGGTGGAGCGGCCGGGCGGCGGGGGACACCTCTGGCTGACCCTCGGAGTCCCGGTCGACGAGGGCGAGCTGATGACCGAGGCGGTCAGGCACGGCGTCACCTTCGTGCCCGGCACGGCGGTGCTTCCCGAGCCGGACGCCGGCACGCACGTCCGGCTCTCCTACGGCTTCCTCGACCCCGACAAGCTCGCCGAGGGCGCCCGCCGCCTCGGGCGTGCGCTTCGCGCGGTGGATGAGCAGACCCTCATCAGCGCCGCGCCGCCGATCGCCTGACGCACGCAGTTTTTCCTTCGCAACCACCCCTTAACGCCGAAACGGGGTAGAAATACCCCCGAAGGTTCAAGGGCCTGAGGGAGGGCCTACAGGACAGGAGGAATGGATGCGAGGTCTCAAGCAGTGGAGGGTCTTCGCCGCTGGAGCCGGGCTGGTACTGGCCCTTGGCCTGGCCGCGTGCGGAGGCGGTAACGACAACGGAGGAGGCGGCAACGAGAGCTTCGATCTGACGATCGGCGACTCGATCCCGCTCACCGGCGATCTCTCCGACTTCGGGCCCCCCGGCCAGAAGGCATCGGATCTTGCCGTTTCAGTGATCAACAAGGCGATCAACCAGGCTGGCGTCGACCAGTCCGTGAAGGTCGTACACGAGGACAACGAAACCAGCCCGCAGGCCGCGGTGCAGGCGGCGCGCAAGCTGGTCGACTCCGACAACGCAAGCTGCATCACCGGGGCCTGGGCCTCGGCCGACACGATCCCGACGGCACAGTCGGTGACGATCCCTGACGGCGTCCTGCAGATCTCGCCGGCTTCGACGAGCGATGAGATCACGGATCTGAACGACGACGGGCTGGTCAACCGCACGTCCCCGCCGGACTCGTTCCAGGGCCCGACGCTCGCAAACGCGATCGCGGACTCGATGGGCGGCGCCCAGGGCAAGACCGTGAACATCGGCGCTCGTAACGACGCCTATGGCACCGGTCTGGCCCAGACGTTCGGCGACGCCTGGAAGAACCTGGGCGGCTCGGTCGGTCAGCAGGTGATCTACGACCCAGAGCAGCCGAGCTACGACTCGGAGGCTCAGCAGATTACGTCCGGGAACCCGGATGCCTTCGTGATCATCGATTTCCCGGAGACCTTCGTGAAGGTCGGTCCGGCGCTTCAGCGCACGGGCAACTGGGATCCGACGAAGGCCTGGGGCACCGACGGGCTCGGCTCGAGCGACGTCCCCGGCGACACCGGGGTCAGCGTCGTGAACGGCATGCGCGGCACGGCCCCCGGATCGCCGGACAAGGGAGAGGCATCGACAGCGTTCAATGACCTCTACCTGGCGACGGATCCGAAGGATGTCGGCCGGCAGACGTTCGACACCCAGCAGTTCGACGCCACGATTCTCTGTTACCTGGCCGCGGTCGCCGCTGGTTCGACCGATGGCAAGGACATGGCGGATCACCTGGTCGACGTGAGTGCTCCTCCCGGGACGGCCTACACCTGGGAGCAGCTCCCGGAGGCCATCAAGGCGCTCCAGAACGGTGATGACATCGACTACCAGGGCGCATCCGGCGCGATCGACATGGACGACGCCGGCGACGCCACGGCTGGGGTCTATGACATCTACCAGTTCAAGGGCAACGCCCTGGACACCATTGGCGAGGAGCCGGTGGTCAACCCCAACCAGTAGGCGAAGTTCAAGCGGGCCGAACGGCCCGCGAGTGGAACGGCCGGGGCGAGAGCCCCGGCCGTTTCATGTCTCCTGCGCGCTGTCGAGCCGCGCCGTGCCGCCGAGGTAGAGCTCCGCGACCCGCGGGTCGTGGAGCAGCTCCTCGCCGCGTCCCTCGAAGCGGTTCTGTCCGAGGTCGAGGACGTAGCCGCGGGTGGACATACCGAGCGCGCGCCGCGCGTTCTGCTCGACCATCACGATGGTCACGCCCTGCTGGTTGATCTCGGCGATCTTTTCGAAGATCGCCTCCACGAAGGCGGGCGCGAGCCCGGCCGATGGCTCGTCGAGC
>JBKPTM010000259.1:0-10301 GCA_046765935.1 Actinomycetota bacterium
GATCGATCCCGATTCCGGCCATCTGGTCGGCACTCCAACCAGGGTCGGCAACCGGCCCGCGGGGATCAAACCCGGCGCCGGGTACGTCTGGGTCACGAACGTCGCGGACGACACCGTCAGCCGCATCGACCCGCGCTCAGCGCAGGTGGTGGGTGATCCCATCCGGGTCGGCAACAGCCCCGCGGGCGTCGCGGTCGGGGAAGGCTCCGTCTGGGTCGCGAACTCGGGTGATGGGACCGTCGCCAGGATCGCTCCGGGATCGGGGGACGTCGTCGGCGGGCCGATCAGGGTGGGCGCACGACCTCGCGGGATCACCACCGGCGAGGGCTCTGTCTGGGTGGCCAATGCACTCGACGGATCAATCTCGCGAATCGATCCCCTCTCCGCCCGCACCGTGGGCGCGACCCGCGTCGGCAAGAGGCCGGCCGGGATCGCCACGGGCGAAGGCTTCGTCTGGGTCGCGAACGAGCTCGACGGAACGGTCTCGCGAATCGACCCGGACTCCGGCGAGGTCGTCGGGGATCCGATCGACGTCGGCTCGCACCCGCGAGGTGTCGCGGTCGGCGACGGCTCGGTCTGGGTGGTCAACTCCGGCGACGACTCCGTGAGCAGGATCGATCCCTAGATTCCAAGCGCGATGGCCGAGGAGATCCCAGCTCGGTTCTGGGTGAGCGAACCCGGCGAGGGGCCTCGCTCGGTCCCGCTGAGCGGCGGCAGCCTCCTGATCGGCAGGGGCGAGCGCTGCGACCTCACGCTCGAGGACGAGGCGGTGTCCGCCGACCACTTGGAGATCGCGATCCGCGGCGCCGCGATCATGGCTACCGACCTGGACAGCCGCAACGGCACGCTGCTCAACGGAGAGCGTCAGGAGCGCCCCCGCCGCCTCCGCAACGGCGACGTGCTCCACCTCGGCCGGTTCAGGATCGAGGTGGCGCTGCCCTCCCGGGACCGGCGGGACAGCACGGTCGCCGCACCGCGCGCCACCGTGCGGCTCTCGGATGACGAGAGGGAGGTCGCCCGGGCGCTGGTTGCGCCCTACCGCGATCCCGGTGTCCGTGCCGCGCGCCCCGCGACCCGCGCCGAGATCGCCGACGCCCTTCACCTCAGCGAGCGGACGGTGCAGCGCCGCATGGACACCCTCGCCCAGAAGCTCGGGGTCCCATCGGAGGAGAAGCGCGAGCGGCCCCGGCTGGTCGCCGAACGGGTGCTCGAGCTGGGCCTCGACCGCGTCGACTGAGCTCAGGAAGCCGGGTCGCGCCGCTCCCCTGAGAGGCTAGGCTTGCGGCGGATGGCACAGGGGCACATGGACAGGCTGAGCTCGATCGACGCGTCGTTCCTGACGAACGAGACCTCGAGCGCGCACATGCACGTCGGGGCCATCCTGATCTTCGAGGGGCCGCCGCCGGCCTACGAGGACTTCCTGGCGCACGTCGAGAGCCGCCTGCACCTCGTGCCCCGGTTCCGGCAGAAGCTCGCCTTCCCCCCGGTCGAGACTGGCAGGCCATTCTGGGTCGATGACCCGAACTTCAACCTCGCCTACCACGTCCGCCACTCGGCGCTCCCGGCTCCGGGCTCCGAAGAACAGCTCCGCAACATCGCCGGCCGCCTCTTCTCGCAGGCACTCGATCGCTCGAAGCCTCTCTGGGAGATCTGGCTGGTCCAGGGCCTCGAGCGCAACCGCTTCGCCCTGATCACCAAGACCCACCACGCCCTCGTCGACGGCGTGGCCGGCGTCGACATCGCAAGCGTGCTCTTCGACGTGAAGCCGGTTCCCGAGCCGATCGAGCCCGACCGCGACTGGGTCCCCCGCCCCACGCCCTCGCAGGCCGAGCTTGCGGCGCGCGGTGTGGTCGGGGCGGCCGAGACCCCCTTCAAGCTGGCCCGCCGCGTGCTCCGCGCGGCCAGCGACCCCGAGCACACCGTGAAGCGGCTCGCCGAGGCCGGCGAGGCACTGGGAGAGGTCGCGTGGAACCTGACCAACCCGGCCCCGGAGGTGCCCCTGAACGCGGAGATCGGCTCCCACCGTCGATTCGCATGGACCCGGGCGGAGCTGGGCGACTTCAAGAAGATCAAGAACGTCCTCGGTGGCACGGTCAACGACGTGGTGCTCACGGTCGTCAGCGGGGCGATGCGCAGCTGGCTGCGGAGCCGCGGGGTCAAGCTCGCCGGCCTCGAGCTGCGAGCGCTGGTGCCCGTCTCGATCAGGACCGAGGACGAGCAGGGCCAGCTCGGCAACCGGATCGCCGCCATGCGCGGTCCGCTGCCCGTCTATATCGAGGATCCGGTGAAGCGACTCGAGGTCGTCAAGCGCTCCATGGACGGCCTCAAGGAGTCGAAGCAGGCCCTCGGCGCCGAGGTGATCTCGCGCTTCAACGACTTCGCGCCGCCCACCTTGCTCGCCCAGGCCTCGCGACTCAACTTCTCGACCCGGCTGTTCAACATGATCGTCACCAACGTCCCCGGGCCACAGATCCCTCTCTACGTCCTCGGGCGCGAGCTCCAGGACGTCTTCCCGGTCGCCTTCCTGCCCGAGAACCACGCGTTGGCGATCGCGATCATGAGCTACAACGGCGGCATCGACTTCGGCCTGCTTGGCGACTACGACGCGATGGAGGACATCGACACGATCGCCACCGGCCTCTCGGAGTCACTGGCCGATCTGCTGGCCGCAGCCGAGGCGATCCAGGCGACGCAGCAGGGCATGGCCGCCGGCGCCGACCTGCCGGGTTAGAGCCTCAGGTAACCGAGACCTGCGACCGCTGGCGCCGCGCCAGCGCGTCGAACGTGACCGCGGCGAGCAGAACCCCGCCGGTGATCATGAACTTCACTGAAGATTCGAGGCCGAGCAGGTCCATGCCGTTCGAGATCGAGCCGATCACCAGCGCACCGGTCAATGCGGTCCACACGGATCCGCGGCCGCCGAACAGGCTGGTGCCGGCGATCACCGGCCCGGCGATCGCGTTGATGAGGACATCGCCCGAGCCCGACGACTGGTTGACCGCGATCAGCCGCGACGCGGCCATGATCCCGCCGGCCGCGGCCAGCGTGGAGGCGAGTGCGTAGACCGTCAGCCGGACGCGGTTGATCCGGATCCCGGCACGACGAGCTGCCTCCGCGTTGCCGCCCACCGCGTACACGTGGCGCCCGAACCGAGTTCGCTGAGATATGAACGCGAACGCTGCGAGGAGCACCAGCAGAATCAGCACCGCCAGCGGGACCCCGCGGTCGGACAGCAGGATGGCGACGCCGACGAACATCACCGCGCCGACGAGCACCGTGCGCAACACGACCCCGGCGAGAGGCTTCGGCTCTAGACCCGCCTTCTGGCGCCGCCGCCGTTCCAGCAGGTCGACCCCAAGGGTCGCCGCCGTGACGACCACCGCGAGGGTCCAGCCGACCCCGGCGCCGTAGAAGGTGCTCGTCAGATCCGTGATCGTGCTGGGCGGGAGGTTGACGGTGCCGGTGTCGCCCAGGACTCGAAGCTGCGCCCCCTGCCAGGCGATTAACCCCGCAAGGGTCACGACGAACGTCGGGATGCCGAAAAAGGTGTTGAAGAATCCCTGGAACATCCCGATCGCTGTCCCCGCCACGAGAGCGGCCACGATGGCGAGCACAGGCGACCAACCGTGCTGCACGGAGAGCACGGCCATGATGGCGGCGCACAGCCCGCTCACCGAGCCCACCGAGAGATCGATCTCGCCCAGGAGCAGCACGAAGACGACCCCGATCGAGATGATCGCGATCGCCGTGACTTGAAGCATCAGGTTGGTGAGGTTGACCGCGCTGAGGAAGCGATCGTTGGCGAGCTGGAAGATCACCCAGATGATCGCCAGCGCGATGAAGACCTGAAGCCCCCCGAGGTCGCCACGGAGGACCCGCCCGACGAAGCCGCCGCGGGCCTCCTTCCCCAGCGTTCTCAGCTGAGCCGCTACGCCGCCTTCCACTAGGTCACCTCCTCACTCACCGGGCTCCTCCCCCTTCTCGTCCTGCTGCTCGAGTCGCCGCATCTCGGCGGTGTCCGCGCCGGTGATCGATCCGACGACCTGTTCGGGCGTGGTCTTCTCCCGATCGAAGGTCGCGACGCGCTCGCCCAGCCGCAGGACGATGATCCGGTCGGCCACCGCGAACACGTCCTCGAGGTTGTGGCTGATCATCACGACCCCGAGGCCCTCGTCCGCGAGCCGCTTGACGAGGGCGAGGACCTGGGCGGTCTGGGCGACGCCCAGCGCCGCGGTCGGCTCATCGAACAGGACGACCTTCGGCTCGCCGATCAGGGTCCGCGCGATCGCGACCGACTGGCGCTGGCCTCCGGAGAGGCTGCCGACCTCGGTGCGGACACTGCCCAGGGTGGTCACTGAGAGGTCCGAGAGCAGCTCCTGCGAGCGTTGCTCCATATCGACCTCATCGAGCACATGGACCGGGACCCCGTCCACGACCTCCTTGCCGAGGAACAGGTTCGCGACGACATCGAGATTGTCGCAGAGCGCGAGGTCCTGGAAGACCGTCGCGATCCCGAGCCGCTCCGCCGTCTGGGGGTCACTGATCCGGACCTGCTTGCCGTCGAAGTAGGCCTGCCCCGAGTCCGGCGGCTGGACGCCGTCAATCGCCTTGATCAGCGTGCTCTTCCCGGCGCCGTTGTCGCCCACCAGGGCGACGATCTCGCCGGAGTCGACCTCGAAGTCGACGTTGTGCAGAGCCCGCACGGGCCCGAAGCTCTTCGAGAATCCCCGCAGCGCGAGGAGATGCTCGGTCGAGCCGCGGCCATTGCCGTTGCCACCCGACTCCGCCTCTCCTCGCGCCATTGCGGGATTCATTCTCCTACTTCACCGCCTCCTAGCTGATCCCAGCCTGCTGGCAGGCCGACTGGAACTGCCCGGTGCAGACCTGGTCAGCGGTCCAGTAGCCGTTCGAACCGATCAGCGGCTGGCCACCGTAGGACGCGCTCTTCATGTTGTCCTTGGTGACCGCGACCGGCGTCAGCAGGAACGACGGGACGTCCGTCGATCCGTTGTTGGTCTTCGTCTGCTGAGCCAGAAGACCAGAGGTCGGGATCGGCTTGCCCTGGGCCAGTGCCACCGCGATCTTCGCGGCGGTCTGGGCCTCCGGTCGTGTCGCCTTGTAGACCGTCATGTACTGCTGGCCAACGAGGATCCGCTGGACGGCCTCGAGCTCAGCGTCCTGACCGGTCGTCGGGACGGTCGTCGGGTCGACCCCGGCGGCCTGCATCGCGGCGATTGCTCCGCCCGCGGTGCCGTCGTTCATCGCGTAGACGCCCTTGAACCCGGTCTTGCCGAGCGCCGTGATCGCCTGGTCCATCTCCGACTGGGCCTTGTCGGGGCTCCAGTCTGGGGTGTCGAACTCCCTGGCGACCTGCACGCCGGCCTTGCTCAGCTCCGACTCGGCACCCTGACCGAACAGCTTGGCGTTGTTGTCCGTTGGGGAACCGTTGATCCGGACGATCGGGCCGCTGGCGTTGCCGTCCTGGGCGAGCTTCTGTGCCAAGGAGCTGCCCTGCAGCTCGCCGACCCTGACGTTGTCGAACGAGACATATGCGTTCACGTCAGGCGTGTCCAGGATCAGCCGGTCGTAGCTGACCACCGGGACGTCCTGCTGCTTCGCGAGCTGCACCATCGATGCCGCCGACGCCGAATCCACCGGGTCCAGAACGACCACGTCGGCTCCATCGGTGAGCGCCGCCTCCATCTGACTCTGCTGCTGCGCTGCATCCTGGTTGGCGTTGCTGTAGATGATGTCGCAGTCCGAGCAGGCCGCCTTCACGGCATCCTCGAACTCCGGGTGATCATGAGCCTCGTACCTGGTCGTCTTCGACTCGGGCAGAAGCAGGGCGATCTTGGGCCCTCCTCCACCGCCACCGCCTCCACAGGCGGCCAGGCCGAGCCCGATCACGAGCGCCGCAACGGAAAGCGCGGCGCCGCGAGCCCAGCTCTTGGATCTAGACATCACGTACCTCCTCCGATCGTGTCCTCTCTATCACTTCCGATCCTCTCTTTGGTGGATTTTGAAAATCTCCCTCTCACGCGGCGACCCTCTGCGGCGTCCCGGGCGAGGCCAGCAGGCCGTCGCCGGCATGGAGGACAAGGGCCAGCGCGCCGAGGAGTTCGGCCCGCTCTCCGAGCACCCCGGCGACCACGCTGACCTGCTCCGCCGCGCTCGTGATCGCGTAGCGACGGATCGATTCGAAGACCGGCTCCGTGATCAGCTCCCCCGCGGCGCTGAGGTCGCCGCCGATGATCACGCAGTCTGGGTTGATCAGATTGCAGAGCCAGGCAAGCGCCACCCCGATCTCCCGGCCGGCCTCGGCGATCAGCCTGGTCGCGGCCGGGTCGCCGTCGGCGGTGAGCTTGAGCAGCTCCTGGGTCGAGACGGGCACGCCCCGGCTGGCGCCGAGCTGCTCGGCGATCGCGCGCGCGGAGGCCACCGTCTCCAGGCAGCCGCGGCTGCCGCAGCGGCAGATCGCCGTGCCCTGCTGGGTAGGGGTGTGGCCGATCTCACCCGCGGTCCCTCCGGCGCCCTCGTGCAGGCGGCCGCCAAGCAGGAGGCCCGCCCCGACGCCGGAGGAGAGCTTGATGTAGATGACGTCCGAGTGGCCCTTGCCGGAGCCCCAGACGTACTCCGCCAGGGCCCCGAGGTTCGCGTCGTTCTCGACGTGGACCGGCAGCCGCAGGCGGCGCCCCATCTCCTCCGCCGCATCCACGCCGACCCAACCGGGCAGGATCGAGGAGGAGCCAACCTGCCCGGTGGCGCGATTGATCGGGCCCGGCAGGCCCATCCCAACTCCCAGGACGGTCTTCTTGGCGACCTTCGCCTCGGTGAGGACCTGATCGACGAGCTCCGCTGCGGCGTCCAGGCCGTCCTCTGCCGAATGGTCGACGTCCAGTTCGCGGCGGCTCTCCGCCAGGACCTCGTGGGAGAGGTCGGAGACCGCCACCCGGAGATGGGTGTGGCCGAAGTCGATGCCCACGGCAAGACCGGCCGACGGGTTAAGGGAGAGGAGCACCGGCGGCCGGCCACCCGCCTCGCCATGGGCAACTCCGGTCTTCTCGCCGTGCTCCGTGAGCACGCCTGACTCGATCAGATCCGAGACGATGCTCGAGACCGTCGAGCGGGAGAGGCCGGTGGCGCGCGCTATCTCCGCGCGGCTGGCCCGGCCACGGTCACGGAGCGCGTCGATGACGCGGCCGCGGTTCAGCTCCCTGAGTGACCGAAGCGATCCGGAATCTGACGATTCCACCGCGGGGGACCCTTACCCACCCGACGGTGTTTGTCAAGACTGCGGAGAAATTCCTTCACGAGATCGCAATCTTTGTCAGGAGTCAGGACAATCTTTTCAGGAGGTCAGGGAACAACCTTTGTCGAGAGTTCAGGACAAAAGGTGTCCTTCGTCTCATATCGGGTAGTCGCAGCCGACAGGACACCGAGGGCCTCCCGTAACCCTGACTGTGTGCTCGACGCTAACCGCTTTGGGGGAACCCGTATCTCCATCGCGCCTCCCGACGCTTACCGCTATTGAGTAGGCGGCGTAGAGTTCGCGGTTCTGAAAGGAGGCTCTGCTTCCGGGCCAACCGCGACGCCGTACTTCAGAAAGGACTCTCTAGTAACGGAACGTGACCGGTCGAGGGGGAAAGTTCGACACGCTCGATAGCAGCAGCACCCGGGCCCCCGATCGGGAGCTCGAGGCAACCGAGAGCGAACAGTCGAGCCAGGCCCTCTCGTCGCAGCCTTTTCGCCTAACTGATCCCTCTCGGCTTCCCCTGCCGATCGAGGCGGATGGGAAGTTCTTCGCGTCCGGCGGCGAGCGCTTCGAGTTCCGGGGCGTCACCTACGGCACCTTCGCGCCGCGCTCCGACGGCGCGCTCTTTCCGGAGCGCGAGCGGCTCGAGCGAGACCTGGCCAAGATGCGCGCGGCGGGGTTCAGCGTCGTTCGCACGTACACGCTCCCCACCGAGGACCTTCTCGAGGCCGCGTCCGGGATCGGCCTGCGGGCACTCGCGGGGGTTTTCTACCCGGATTGGCGGTATCTCATTGGCGCTTCGCGCCGGGCCAGCCGGCGAGTTGCGCGCGAGGCCCGCCGAGAGGTGAGGGCCGCCGCGCGGCGGTTCGCCGGGGATCCCCGGATCCTAGGGCTCTCGCTCGGCAACGAGGTTCCCGCCGACGTCCTCCGCTGGCACGGCCTGGAAACCGTGGCGAAGACCCTCAACGAGCTGGTCGAGGTGGTTCGGGAGGAGGATCCGAGCCGGCTGGTCACGTACGCCAACTACCCAACCGCCGAGTACCTCCCCCTCGAGAACATCGACTTCCTGATGTTCAACGTCTTCCTGGAGCGCCGGGAGGACTTCCGCCGCTACCTCAGCAAGCTGCAGCATCTGGCGGGCGACCGTCCGCTGGTGCTGGGCGAGGTCGGTATTCCCGCCGGCGATGAGCCGGATGGTGAGCGCCACCAGGCGGAGGTCCTCGACTGGCAGCTTCAGACGGCGATCGAGCGCGGAGTCGCCGGCACCTGCGTGTTCCAGTGGACCGATGAATGGTGGGTGGGGGGAGCGCCGGTGACCGGATGGGACTTCGGATTGACGCGTGAGGATCGCTCGCCTCGGCCCGCACTTCAGGTGGCAAGCCACTGGAACGAGAGAACGGTACGCGACCTTGACTTCAACTGGCCGTCGATCAGCGTCGTGATCTGCGCGCACAACGCCGCCGCCACGCTAGACGAATGCCTGCGCCACACTTCCTCGCTCGACTATCCGGATCTCGAGATCGTCGTGGTCGACGACGGCTCCAGCGACTCAACTGCCGAAATCGCCCGGGGGTACGCGGAAGTGCGACTGATCCAGATCGAGCACGCCGGGCTCGCGGCCGCGCGCAACGCCGGCCTGGATGCGGCGCAGGGGGATCTCGTCGCCTACCTCGACAGCGACGCCTTCCCGACGCCGGAGTGGCCCTACTACCTGGCGCTCGCCTTCGACGCCCCCGACGTCGGCGGGGCGGGCGGTCCGAACCTGCCCCCATATGACGAACCGCCCCAGGCGGAGGTGGTGGCGCGAGCGCCCGGCGGACCCGTGCAGGTCCTGCTCTCCGACGATCGTGCCGAGCACGTCCCGGGCTGCAACATGGCCTTCTGGCGAATGGTGCTCACCGAGATCGGCGGCTTCGATCCCGTCTACACCATCGCCGGGGATGACGTGGATGCGTGCTGGAAGGTACTCAGCCGCGATTGGAAGATCGGCTTTCATCCCGCGGCGCTGGTCTGGCATCGGCGGCGCCAGGGCCTGCGGAACTACCTGCGCCAGCAGCGCGAGTACGGCCGCAGCGAGGCGCTGGTCGAGGCGCGCCACCCCGAGCGGTTCACACCGGCGGGAACCGCTCGCTGGCGGGGTCGCATCTACAACTCCCTGACCCCGTCGTTCATGTGGCAGCGCATCTACCGCGGCGCCTACGGAGCCGCCGCCTATCAATCCGTCTACCAGGGCGGAGGCGAGTACCTCGACCTGGTCCACCAGGTCGGGATCCCGATCGCTGTCATGCTGCTGCTGACCGCGCCCCTTGGGCTGATCTCGCCATGGCTCACCCTCCCCGCAGCGATCGCCCTGCTGGGCCTGGCCGTGCTCGGCGCGATCGATATGGCCCGGACGCAGCCGCCTCGCCGGTCCCGCAGGAGCGGGCTCCGATTCAGAGCCAGGGTCGCCGCCCACCACCTGCTGCAGCCCCTGGTGCGCTTCTGGGCCCGCAACCGCCACCGCAACGGGGCAAGCCGTGATCTCAACGGCCATCGGCGTCTTCCGGACAGGGTCCGCCGCCTTCGGGGCGGCATAGTCGTCGTGCCGGAGGACCGTCCGCGCTCCGAGCTCGCTGCCGGCCTGGTCAGCGCCCTGCGAGCGCGTGGGGTTCGGGCTCTACCCACGAACGGCTGGGAGGACTACGACGCGCGCCTGCTGCTGTCGACCTTCATGTACGGCGAGCTGCAGACCAGCAGCCACCCGGAGGGATTCGTGCAGGTCAGGGTCCGCACGCGCCCCCGCCTTCGCCGTCTGACGGGGGTCATCGCGCTGACCCTCGCCGCCGCCTGGGTCTACCCCCTGCTTGTCGCGCTCGTGCTCGTACCGACGCTGAGCATCGTCAAGGGCACGGTTGACGCCCGCCGCCTGCCGGGGGTACTGCTCCGCCCGCGCGAAGCGGAGGCAAAGTGAACGACCCCACGTCGAGCGAGCACACCGGGGACTTCGGCGGCGGGGCGGAATCTGCCGGCGATCGCGCGATCATCGAAGAGCTCTTCGGAGCTCAGGAGG
>JBKPTM010000260.1:0-4765 GCA_046765935.1 Actinomycetota bacterium
CGAGCTCTACAAGCGCGCCGAGGCGGCCGGCTACACCGACCTCTGGTCGGGCGAGACCAACGGGCCGGACGGGTTCTCGCCCCTCGTCCTCGGCGCGGCCTGGACGGAGAAGATCCGGCTCGGGACCGGCGTCGTCGGAGTGATGCAGCGCGGCCGGGCCCTGCTCGCGCAGGAGGCAGCCGCGCTCGCCGACGCCTCCGGCGGCCGCTTCGCGCTCGGGATCGGCGCGTCGTCGGACCGGATCATCGAGGGCTGGAACGGCATGCCGTTCGAGAAGCCGCTCAGCAAGATGTCGGAGACCATCGACTTCCTGCGAACGGCGCTGTCGGGGGAGCGGGCGGACGGCGGATTCAAGCTCGAGCGCGCACCGGAGGAGCGCGTCTCGATCATCGTCGCCGCCCTGCGGGGCAAGATGCTGCGGCTCGCGGTCGAGAAGGGCGACGGCGCCTTCACCAACTTCCTCCCGCTCGAGGGTCTGCCGAAGGTCGCCGCCCAGCTCGAGGGCGCACCGGAGGGCTTTGAGCTGCTCTGCCGCTTCTTCTGCCTGCCGGGCGAGCGCGAGCAGGTCGAGCCGCTCGCCCGCTTCATGTTCTCCTCCTACATCACCGTGCCGGTGTACGAGGCCTTCTACCGCTGGCTGGGCTACGGGGAGAAGATCGACGAGATGGTTGAGGCGTGGGGCGCCAAGGACCGGCAGAAGGCCGCGGCGGCCGCGCCCTTGGACCTGATCGAGGAGATGTTCATCTTCGGGTCCCCCGAGGAGATGCGGGAGCGGCTCGGGGCCTTCGTCGAAGGCGGCATCACGCTGCCGGTGATCACCCCGATCACGACTCCCGACAAGCTCGGCGAGCTGATCGACGCGCTAGCCCCGCAGTAGACCTCTCCAGAAGCGCACGTACTCTCGCTCGTGGCCGATGCCGGCCTCGATCGCGTGGATCACGCCCCCGGGCGCACCGAGCCTGCGGCTCTGCTCGAGCTGCTCCTCGTATTCGCGCAGCTTGGCCTCGTGGGTCTCGAGCTGCCGCGGGGCGAGGGTCTTCGGATCGGCCCCGAAGAAGAGCTTGAGCAGCCCCGCGTCGCGCAGCTCCCAGTGCTCCCCCGCCGGCTCTGCCCGCCACTGATCGAGCTCCTCCCTCCCAGCCTTCGCCAAGCGGTAGAGGCGCCGGCGCCTACCGGATTCCTCGCGGCGCTCAGACAGCAGGCCAGCCTCGGCCAGGCGCCCACACTCCGAGTAGAGCTGCGTATGCGGCAGCGACCAGAACTGGCCCACTCCCATGGCGACCGCCCGCTTCAGGTCGTAGGGGGACGCCGGCTGCATCTGCTCGATCAGACCGAGTACCACGTAGGAGGTCGGTGTGAGCCTTGTCACGGCCATGGCGGCTGCAAAATACGATACTGTCCGTACCGTACGGATTGAACCATTCAGGAGAGATCATGAGCCACACCGCCGAGAAACCGCCCACAACCAACGTCTCTGAGCTGAGCGCGGGCCTCGACTCGCTCGAGCAGGAGATGCGGATCGATTCGCTGCCCCTGGAGGGACGGCTGCCGAACTGGCTCCAGGGATCGCTGGTTCGGACCGGCCCGGCGAAGTGGGAGGTCGGCGCGCGCACGATGAACCACTGGTTCGACGGCTTCGCGATGCTGCACCGCTTCGGGATCGCCGACGGCGAGGTCTCCTACGCGAACAGGTTCCTGGAGACGAGGGCGTATCGCGCCGCGAAGGAGAAGGGCGAGATCGTCTACTCCGAGTTCGCCACCGATCCGTGCCGCTCGCTCTTTGCTCGCGTCTTCTCCATGTTCTCCCCGAAGATTTCCGACAACGCCAACGTCAATCTGGTCAAGCTGGGCGAGCGCTACATCTCGATGACGGAGACCCCGATCCCGGTCGAGTTCAACGGCGACACGCTGGAGACGGTGGGAGTCGCCTACAAGTCGCCCGGGATGCTGACCACCGCCCATCCGCACTTGGACCGCACGTCGGGCGGCATGATCAACTACTCCGCGAAGCTCGGCCCGCGGAACCGCTACCGCTTCTTCCATCTGCCCCCGGGCGGCTCCAAGCCAGAGGTGTTCGCCGAGCTGCCCGTCAAGGAGCCCGCCTACATGCACTCCTTCGGCCTCACCGAGCGCTGGGTCGTACTGGCCGAGTTCCCGCTGGTGGTCAACCCCATCAGCATCCCTCTGTCGGGCCGGCCCTACATCGAGAACTACCGCTGGAAGCCGGAGCGCGGCACGAGGATCACCTTGATCGACCGCAACAGCGGCGAGGCGACGGGTCCCTTCGAGACGGATCCCTTCTTCTGCTTCCACCACGTGAACGCCTATGAGGAGAACGGGTCGGTGGTCGTCGACGCCTGCACCTTCGAGGACGCGCAGATCATCGAGGACCTCTATCTCGACCGGCTCCGAGCGGGGAAGCCCGTCGCTCGGCCTGAGCTCAGGCGGTTCCGCATCGACCTCTCGTCACGCCGCGTCGCGACCGAGCAGCTGGCGGAGGGACTCGAGCTGCCCCGGATCAACTACGCACGACACAACGAGCGTCCGTACCGCTACGTCTGGGGCATCGACCAGCAGACCGGCTGGCTCGACCGGATCGTCAAGGTCGACATCGCCGAGGGGCGCAGAATCGAATGGCGGGAGGAGGGCTGCAGCCCGGGCGAGCCCGTCTTCGTCGCCGCGCCGAACGGCACGGCCGAGGATGACGGGGTGTTGCTCTCGGTCGTCTTCGACTCGCATTCGGGCCGCTCGTTCATGCTGGTGCTCGACGCCGCCGACCTCGGCGAGCTGGCACGAGCCGAGGCGCCGCACCACATCCCGTACGGCTTCCACGGTCAATTCGTGTGATGCGAGGGTGCTCCGCAGGCGAAGCCGAGGAGCAACCCGTTTAGCTCTGGCGTGCCTCGGCGCGGATGAAGTCGATGAAGGCCCGAGCCGCCGGGGTCTGGTGGCGCCGCCCGGGCCAGATCAGGGTCGCGCGGAGGCGGACGGCCGGGCGCAGGCCCCGGACGTCGATCGGCGGTCCCTCCCGGCGAGTGAGCGAGGCGGGGAGAACGGCCGCGCCGAAGCCGCTCGAGACGAGACACCGCAGGAGAAAGGGATCGCCGCTCTCCAGGGAGGGGTCCATCGTCTTCCCGGCCTTGGCGAAGAACGCATCGGCGGCGTGCTTGATCGACGAGCCGGAGCGGGGCGTGATCAGCGAGTGGCGCGAGAGCTCGGCTGCGGTGACCCTCTCTTTGTCGGGGCCGGCACCGGCCGGGAAGGCCGCCACGATCTCCTCCACGCTGAGCTGCTCGACGGCGATATCGGCCGGCGGGTCCTCGTCGAGCAGGCAGAAGGACGCGTCGATGCGGTTCTCGGCGAGGTGGGCCAGCATGTCGCCCGCCGTTCCCTCCTGCAGCTCGACCTCGATTCCGGGATAGGCCTCGCTGAACCTGACCAGCACGCGGGGGACGTCGATCTCGCCGGCGGGTAGCGTCGCCCCCACCCTGATCTCGCCTCGGACCAGGCCGCGCAGCTCGTCCACCTCATTGCGGAGGCCGTCGACCTGATCGAGGACCCCGCGCGCCCGCGCCGCGACGGCCTCCCCCGCCTCGGTCACCGTGACCGATCGGCTGTTCCGGCTGAAGAGCTCGGTGCCGAGCTCGGCCTCGAGGCGGCGGATCTGGTGAGAGAGGGCCGACTGCGCGACGTGCAGCTCGTCGGCCGCCCGGGTGAAGTGACGGTGTCTGGCGACCGCCTCGACGTATCTGAGCTGGCGAAGCTCCATCCCGGATTGATCGTAAATCACGATTGATCCGGTGACAACAACATCTTGCCTAGATCGGCGCCAAGGCCATAATCCGTACATGGCGCAGCCGAGTCGATACCGCCGGACCGAGGAGCTTCACCGTCGGACGGCCTGGGAGCTGCCGGTGACACTGCGCCTCGCGAGCGACGCCGACCTGGCGGCGCTCGATCGCCTCGCCCAGCTGGACTCGCGTCCCCTCCCTCAGGGCCCTCACCTGCTGGCCGAGCGCGACGGCCGTGCGGAGGCGGCGATCTCGCTGGCGACGGGCGAGCTGGTCGCCGACCCCTTCCGGCGCACCGCCGAGCTCTGCGAGCTGCTCCGCTGCCACGCCGGCGAGCTGCGCGTGGAACCGGAGCGCTCGCCGGCCGCGCCGATCGCCCCGAGGCCGGAGCTGGTGACGGCGTGAGCGAGCCCACGATCCGAGACGAGCTCCGGCCCGGCGACATGGAGGCCATCGTCGCGCACCACCGGCGTATCTACGGAGATGAGTACGGCGTCGACTCCAGGTTCGGGGACTTCGTCGCCGCCGCGGTGGCCCGTGCCGAGGAGCGCGGGTTCCCGACCGAGCGCGAGGCGATCCGGATCGTCGAGCTGGACGGGGAGCACGCCGGCTCGATCGGCCTCAGCGACGAGGGCGATGGCGAGGCCGCGATCCGCTGGGTGGTGCTGAGCCCCGAGGTGAGGGGCAAGGGCCTCGGCCGCCGGCTGGTCGGCGAGATGCTCGCCTTCGCCGAGGACCACGGCTACCGCCGGGTCTGGCTCGAGACCTTCAGCGAGCTGACGACCGCCGCCCACCTATATCTCGAGGCGGGGTTCGTCGTGACCGATGCCGACACCGCCCCGCGCTGGGGGCGAGACGCGATCACGATGCAGCGCTACGAGCTCGAGCTGGCCGACCGGGCCAAGCTGAGCGCGTAGAGCCCCTCGCGGTCCGTCCACCAGTCGGTGAGCTCGAGGCCGGCCTCGGCGTAGATC
>JBKPTM010000261.1:0-3198 GCA_046765935.1 Actinomycetota bacterium
CAATGCGCCCGGTGACCTCGTAGGTCAGGGTCTGAAGCGTTTCGATGCGCGGATTCAATCAGCGCCGATGAATCGGACCGGGATTCGCGGTCCTAGAAGCGAAGATGTCCACGGTGGCGGCAAAGCCGAAGAAGCCGAAGAAGCCGAAGAGCGCCGCGGCGGCGGCAAAGTCCAAGTACCTGACCCTCGAGGTCGCGGGCCGCGAGGTGAAGCTCTCGAACCCGGACAAGCTCTTCTTCCCCAAGCCGCGGTTCACCAAGCTGGACCTGGCCGAGTACTACATGGCCGTCGAGGAGGCAGCGGTCAACCAGCTGCGGGAGAGGCCGGGGACGATGAAGAGGTTCGTCGACGGGGTGAACGGCGAGTTCTTCTTCCAGAAGCGGGTCCCGAAGGGCGCGCCCGACTGGCTGCAGACGGCCACCTTCACATTCCCGAGCGGGCGGACCGCAACCGAGCTCGTCGTCAACGACGCGGCCCACCTCGTCTGGGCGGTGAACCTCGGGGTGGTCGACTTCAACCCACACCCGGTGCGGCGCTCGGACCTCGACTGCCCGGACGAGCTGCGGGTGGACCTCGATCCGATGCCCGGCGTGCGCTGGAACACGGTGCGCAAGGTCGCGATGTGCGTCAAGGACGTGCTCGAGGAGCACGGTCTGTCCGGCTATCCGAAGACCTCCGGGTCGCGTGGGATCCACGTGAACGTCCGGATCGAGCCGCGTTGGGACTACATCGAGGTCCGCCGGGCGGCGCTGGCGCTCGCCCGCGAGGTCGAGCGGCGCCTGCCGCGAAACGCGACCAGCAAGTGGTGGAAGGAGGAGCGCCACGGCGTTTTCGTCGACTACAACCAGAACGCTCGGGACCGCACGATCGCCTCGGGGTACTCGGTGCGGCCCGTTCAGGACGCCCGGGTCTGCTGCCCGGTGGGATGGGACGAGGTCCCGGATGTAGACCCGAGGGAACTGCGGCTCGACACGGTTCCAAACCGGCTGAGGAAGAAGGGGGACCCGGCAGCGGACATCGACGCGAACGCTGGGGCACTCGACCAGCTGCTCGACCTGGCGCGCCGGGACGAGGAGGGCGGCCTCGGCGACGCCCCGTGGCCGCCGCACTTCGCGAAGCAGCGGGGTGAGCCGAAGCGGGTGCAGCCCTCGAAGGCGCGCAGGGACTAACCGGTAGCCCTCCCGGGCGCGCGATCTCTAAAAACAGGCGATGAAGAGGGGGCTGACTGGGGCGAATCCCCGGACTGTCCTGCCTAAGGGGTCATATCGACCCTCAGCACAGGACAGTCGAGGAACGTATCGCCTGGATTGCGTCCCGGAGCCACGGCGTGGTCACCCGACGCGAGCTGCTTGAAGCCGGCGTCACGCCCACTGAGATCAAGCGGCGGGTGGCACGAGGTTCCCTCCTCCCGGTCCATCGCGGGGTCTTTCGGGTTGGGCACCAGGCGCCGAGTCTCGAATCGCGATACATGGCGGCGGTCAAGGCATGCGGCGATGGCTCTCTGCTGGCCGGCAAGGCCGCTGCACACCTGCTCCGCCTCCTGAAGCGCCCCCCTTCATTGCCCGAAGTTCTCACCCTCACGCAGCGCAGGCGGCGCGGGATCATCACCCACCGCGCCCGGCGCGCCGACTCGATTCGCGACCGCAACGGTCGAACCCGGGTCACTGACGCGACTCGTTGGCGGGGCGTCCCCGTGACCACCGTCCCGCGCACGATCGTCGACCTCGCGGCGCTTCTCGACGAGGACGAGCTCGCCCTGGCGGTGCACGAGGCCGACGTTCGCCACCACACGACGCCCGACCAGATCGAGGCCGTCCTCGGCCGCCGCCACAACTGGCCGGGGGCTCGGAAGCTCAGGCGAGTCATCTGGGGAGAAGTCCCGGTCAGCCTGAGCCGGCTCGAGTCCCGCCTCCTCGAGCGCCTGCGGGATGCCGCACTGCCGCTGCCGGAAACGAATCGGCTCGCGAGCGGCCGGCGCGTCGACTGCCGATGGCCCGAGCACCGTCTGACGGTCGAGCTCGACAGCTACCGCTACCACAAGAGCCGCCACGCCTGGGAGCAGGACCGGCAGCGAGAGCGGGAAGCCAGGTCCCGCGGGGACGAGTTCCGGCGGTACACCTGGCGGGACGTCGATGAGGAGCCCGAGCCGATGTTGGAGGACTTGCGTTGGCTGCTTGGGAGGCCTCGGCTCGACGAAACACCGGCAATGAAGGGGCGCTGATATGGGAGCGGCGCGCGAATCGCCGGACTGTCCTGCTTAGTGGGTCATATGGACCCTCAGAACAGGACAGTCGGGCCAATGAAGTCGATTGACCGCCGTGCAACGCTTTCGACTGGACCGAAAGGAGGCAGCGTGTACGTCAAGAACCTTGCCAGCGCCCCGACCCGTGAGCTCGAGGGGCTGGTCTCCCACGTGCTGCTTCAGGACGGGGACATCGCCGACGGGGAGCTGGCCGTCACCTGGGTCGACGTCGAGCCGGGCGCCAAGCAGGGACGCCATTCCCACCCGCCCCAGCAGACCTACCTGATCACTCGCGGCTCGGGCGTCATGCACGTCGGTGACGAGGAGCGGGAGGTGGGCGTTGGAGACCTGGTCTACATCCCGTCCGGTGTGGAGCACGGAATCGACAACACCGGCGACCAGACCCTGACCTACATCTCAGCCGCGACGCCCGCGTTCGATGTCACCAGCATGTACGACCGCGGGCAGATCTCGCTCTCCCCATAGACCGTGAGCTAATGCCCCGCCCGGGCGGGGCCGATGGGTGACCGCATGGACGCGAACCAGTTCGTCCTCGTCCAGGGGATGCGGCGCACCCGATCGATCCTGGAGGACTGGGAGAAGGACCCCTGGCCGGTCATCCGCACCTGGGTCGTCGGAGCCGTGCTGATCGCCCTCGGCCTGCTCGGGGCGGTGACGATCGTCGCCTCGACGGTGCTCCCGGACTACGGATTCCACTACGGCCCGACCGCTCATGACGCCAGGTCCGTGGAGCAGGTGTTCCTGGTGCTGGCGCGCAACTCACTGGTGCTCGCCCTCCACGCCTTCGCCTGCGTCGCCGGATTCATCGCCGGCGCCACCCTGCCGCTGACCGCGCAGACCAAGACCGGGATCAAGCGTGTGATCCACGAGAAGGCCAGGCCCATCGCCTTCGGATGGGTGATCGGCGTGACCTGCTTCTCCCTCCTCACCCAGAC
>JBKPTM010000262.1:0-5504 GCA_046765935.1 Actinomycetota bacterium
GCTCGTACTCCTCGCCGCCGACCCGGAGGGTGGCCCTGCCGGAGAGGGCCGTGTAGACCTCCTCCTGCTCATCGTGAGTCTGGTCGTGCTCGGGGAAGTGCTTGAAGTTCGGCGGCAGATCGATCACGGCCAGCCCGAACGAGCTCACACCCAGCCCCGCCCGGACGCGCCGGAAACCGCCGCCGAAGATCGCCTCGAAGTCCTCGACGCGCTTGACCGTCACATCTGGCATCTGGTCAGTTCCTCTCCCACACCGTCAGGCTAACCGCCGATCTCGAGAACGGCGGTGCCTCGAACCCTACCGTGACGCATGTCATCTAACGCACTATTGGCCTCGGCGAGCGGGTAGAGCTGGATCTCGGTCTCGACTGGGACCTCGGGAGCCAGCTGGAGGAACTCCTCGCCGTCCTGGCGCGTGAGGTTGGCGACCGACCGCACGGAGCGCTCGTGCCAGAGGATCTCGTAGGGGAACGAGGGGATGTCGCTCATGTGGATGCCGGCGCAGACGACGGTGCCTCCAGGCGCCAGGGCCCGCAGCGCCGCCGGCACCAGCTGGCCCGCGGGCGCGAAGATGATCGCCGCGTCCAGGTCGCTCGCCTCCGGGTCGCCGACCGCGCCTGCCCAGGCGGCGCCGAGGGAGCGAGCCTCCTCCTGCTTCGCGGTGTCTCCCTCCCGCGTCAGTGCGTAGACCTCCCAGCCTTGGTGCCGGGCGACCTGGATGATCAGGTGCGCCGAGGAGCCGAAGCCGTACATCCCCAGGCGCTCTCCCTCGCCGGCCAGGCGCAGCGACCGATAGCCGATCAACCCCGAACACAGGAGCGGGGCGGCGTGCTCGTCGCTGTAGGAGTCGGGAATCGGGAAGCAGAAGCGCTCGTCCGCGACCGTGCGCTCGGCGTACCCGCCGTCGAAGTCATAGCCCGTGAACATTCCCTGCACGCAGAGGTTCTCGCGGCCGGTCCGGCAGTAGCGGCAGGTCTCATCGACCCAGCCGAGCCAGGGGACGCCGATCCGGTCGCCCTCGGAGAACCGGGCGACCCCCTCCCCCAGTCCGGCGACACGTCCGACGATCATGTGGCCTGGGACCAGCGGCAGCTTGGGCTTGGTGAGCTCGCCGTCGACGATGTGGAGGTCGGTCCGGCAGACGGCACAGGCCGAGACGTCGATCAGGATCTGGCCGGCGGCGGGCACTGGATCGGGCAGCTCACTCTCCGTGAGCGGCTCGCGCGGCCGATCCAGAACCATCGCCCTCACATCAGTAGGTCTCGACGATCTCGTAGAGCGTGGTCCGCTGCGCAGGGGTCCGGCCGGCGCGGCGGGCGGCACCGATCAGCTGGTCGGGGTCCAACCGGACCCCGTGATGCGACCCGGCCATGCGGGAGATGTTCTCCTCCATCAGCGTCCCCCCGAGGTCGTTGACGCCCCACCGCAGGCTCTCCGTGGCGGCGTCGAGTCCCATCTTCACCCAGCTCGCCTGCAGGTTCGGGATCGTCTTGCCGAGGGCGAGGCGGAAGGCGGCCGTGTGCTTGAGGTTGTCGGACCGCGAGATCTCCTCCACCCCGTGCGTCCGGCCGAGCAGGGTGTTGAAGGGGATGAAGCTGAGCGGGACGAACTCCGTGATGCCGCCGGTCCGCTCCTGCAGCGCGCGGATGACACGCATGTGGCGCGCCAGCTCCCGCGGCTCCTCGATGTGGCCGAACATCACCGTCGAGGTCGAGCGCAGGCCGGCGCGGTGGGAGGCCTCGATGATCTCGATCCAGCGGGCGACCGGCAGCTTGTTCGGCGAGATCCGCTGACGCACGCCGTCGTGGAGCACCTCGGCGGCCGTGCCGGGCGTCGAGCCGAGGCCGCATTCGATCAGGTACTCGAAGACCGAGTCCGGCGAGCGGCCGGAGCGCTCGCACATGTAGTGGATCTCCATCGGCGAGTAGGCGTGCAGGTGGATCTGCGGCGCGCACTCCTTGGCGAGGCGCAGCCAGCCTCCGTAGTCCTCGAGCGTGTAGTCCGGGTGGATGCCGCCCTGCATACAGATCTCGGTGGCGCCGAAGTCGACGGCCTCCTGGACCCGGGCGGCGAAGTCATCCTCGGACACCAGGTAGGCGTCCGGTGAGCGCTTCCCCTGGCCGAACCCGCAGAAGGCGCAGCCAACCACGCAGATGTTGGTGAAGTTGATGTTCCGGTTGACGACGAAGGTGGCCGTCTCCCCCGCGAGCTCGGCGCGCAGCTCATCGGCCGCGGCCCGCATCTCTTCGATCACCTCCTGCCTGGTCTCGGAGAACAGCGCCGTGAGCTCCTCCTCGGTCAGCTCCTCGCCGCGCCGCCCCCTCTCGATCGCGCGTGGTGCGACGTCCGGGGCCGGCGGAGATTCCTGGCGGCGCCCGGAGCCGCGGCGCGGGATGAAGCTCCAGTACTTGAGCTTGACCACGTCGAGCACGCCCTGCTCCATCCACTCAGGATCGAGGTACTGCGGATAGGCGCAGAGGCGCTCGGTGAGCGCGTAGCCGCGCGGCGCCAGCTCCTTGCGCACCTGATGAGGACTCGGGAACGGCTCCTCCGGGCTGATGTGGTCGCCGTTAGCCGACAGTCCACCGAGATCAGTGGCGCCGGCCTCGACCAGCTCCGGCCACCAGTCGGCGAGGTTGGGCGGAACCTGGACGCCGACGTCGGGCATGAGTTTCTTCGACTCGGCGATCAACGCCTTCATGTCCTCGATCGAGACGGGGTTGGCCCATTCGGGGAGGGGCAGATCGGAGCCGATGGTCCTGCCGTTGGTCCACCGCTCGCGTGAGGCCTCGTCGGCTATGTCGGCAACCTCCTGGCCGTAGTACCGCGGATGCGGCACGAAGTTCTGGAGGATCACTTCCTGGATGTGTCCGTACTCGGCGTGGACGGCGGCGATGGCCCCGAGCGCCTCGACGCGCTCCTCCGGCGTCTCGCCGATGCCGACGAGGATCCCGGTGGTGAACGGGATCCGGAGCTCGCCGGCCATGCGGATCGTCTCGAGGCGCCTGGCGGGATGCTTGGTCGATGACCCCTGGTGGACGATCAGGTCTGGGTTCGTCGACTCCAGCATCAGGCCCTGGGAGGCGGTCACCTCGCGGAGCCGGGCGAGATCCTCGCGCGAGAGGACGCCGAGGTTGGTGTGTGGGAGGAGTCCCCGCTCGATTCCCCGCTGGCAGGCCCAGACGACGTACGAGGTGAAGTCCTCGTGGCCCCAGCTGCGCAGGCGATCGGCCACCTCGGGATTGACCTCCGGTCGCTCGCCGGTGAGCACGAGCAGCTCCTTGGCGTTGCGGCGCACAGCCTCGTCAAGGAGGCGCTCCACCTCATCGGGCTCGTGGATGTGCGCGCGATGCGTGGCGAAGGCGCAGTACTTGCAGTAGCACTGACACGTCCGCGAGAGCGAGAGCGTGTAGTTGCGCGAGAAGGTGACCCTGCGCATCGCAGGCTCAACCTAGCGCAGTGGCTACGTGGGGCCGGGCGTGCTCAGCTACCCGCGATGCCGCCGGGGGGCGACGAGGGCGGGCGCTCCTGGCGGAGCGGCGGAGCCTCTCCGGCGGGCGGCGCGGGTCCACGCGGCGCGACGGTGTCCGCGGCCTCCTGAAGCGGCCCGCTTGCCGGCTCGATCACGAACTTGTAGACCGCGGCCGCGAGGAGCGCCCCGACGATCGGGCCGAAGATGTAGGCCAGCTCGTTGTTGAAGGAGTTGCTGACCAGGGCCGGGCCGAACCAACGGGCCGGATTGAAGGAGCCTCCGGTCAGCGGACCGAGCACCATGACAAGGAACCCAAGCGCGCCGCCGATCGAAAGCGCGGCCCAGCGCCGGACATCGGGATTGAGAGCGACCGCGAGCACGGTCAGGACGAGCACAAAGGTCCCGATGCCTTCGACCAAGAAGCCCTGGAAACCGCCGGCGAGCAACGCGCTGACCTTCGGCGTGCCGTAGTCGGACGCGCGCCCTTCGTCGAGGATGAAGGCCTTGGTGAGCAGGGCCCCGAGGACGCCTCCGGAGAGCTGGGCCAGGATGTAGACGAGCCCGTCGATCGGGTCGATCCGGCGAATCACGATAAAGGCGGTCGTGATCGCCGGGTTGAAGTGTCCGCCACTCGCCACGCCGATGCTCATGATCAGCGCGAAGAGCACGAGGAAGTGCGTCAGGCCGACGACAGCGAAGTCAGAGCCGAACTGCGTGTTCTGGCCGGTGGCCACGTACAGCGAGACCACCATCGTGATGAAGAAGACCAGCAGCAGCGTGCCGATCAGCTCTGCGATGTACGCGGCGAGACCTCGATCTTGCACTTGAAGCGACCTCCTCGTGGTGATCAGAGAGTTGATGCGAGGGTGCTCCGCAGGCGAAAGCCGAGGAGCAACCCGTTAATCGAGACGTGAGGCGCGCGCAGTCTAACTGGATTTACGGATCCGCCGAGACCCCTCGCCAACCTTTTATCCCGCCCTTATGAAACGGGTCGCTCCTCTGGGAGCGCCCTCGCATATAGGGTCAGCCACGGATGAGAAGGGTCGCCGCGCTGCTGGCGGCCGCCCTCCTCGCGGCAGCCGTTGCGGGCTGCGGAGGGGGCGGCGCTGAACCGGGCGCGCCGAAGGGCGCGACCCTGGTCCTCGACTTCCAGCCGAACGCCGTCCACTCCGGCATCTACGCGGCGCAGGCGAACGGCTACTTCAAGGACGAGGGGATCGACCTCCAGATCCAGGAGCCCTCCAGCACCGCCGACAGCGCCAAGCTCCTGGAGACGGGCCGCGCCAACTTCGCCGTGATGGACATCAACGACTTCGGCATCGCTCGCGAGCGAGGCCTCGACCTGGACGCGATCGCAGCGATCGTCCAGCGGCCGCTCGCGTCAGTCATCGCCCGCAACCCGAACGAAATCCGGACTCCCGCCGATCTCGCCGGCAAGACGATCGGCGTCACAGGTGTCCCGTCCGACGACGCCGTCCTCGACACGGTCCTGCGCTCAGGCGGGGTCGATCCCTCCGACGTCCACCGGGTGACGATCGGCTTCAACGCCGTCGCCGACCTGGCCGCAGGCAAGATCGATGCGGCCACCGCCTTCTGGAACGCTGAGGGCGTCCAGCTCCAGCAGCAGGGCATCCCGATCCGGGAGTTCCGGGTCGATGACTTCGGAGCGCCGCGCTACCCGGAGCTCGTCGTGGCGGCGTCTCGTCGGTCCTGTGATCGGGCCCAAGAGTTCGTGGCAGGTCTCAAGCGCGCGTACACCGCGCTCAAGGGCGACCCACAGGCTGCGCTCGAGGATCTGCTCAGGGAGGTGCCGGGCCTCGACCCCGACTCCCAAGAGGCACAACTCGATGCGCTCACCGGTGCCCATGCTTTCTCGACGGACGAAGCGGGACCGCCTACGCCCGCTCTCTCCACGGGACCCGAGGGCTCCGGGGGCCGCTGGCTCATCTGGGCGACCTACAATCAGCTGGTCGACAGCTCGTCGGCGCTGAAGATCATCGCCGGCTTCCGCCCGTCCGGCGCGGGCTGCGGC
>JBKPTM010000263.1:0-3992 GCA_046765935.1 Actinomycetota bacterium
TGCCCACGCCAGCAGCGGCGGCTGGATCGTCGAGGTGTTCCGGGCGCTTCTCGAGGTGACGTTGTAGGTCCAGCGGCGCTGCCAGTCGACGGGGCGGTCCCAGAAGATCGTGTGGCCGATGAAGCCGTCGGCCCTCCCTCCGTCGAGCAGGCTGCGCAGCTCCTTCTCGGCCCGTTCCCGGTCGAAGCGCCGCCAGACGATCGCGTGGAAGCAGGAGTCCCAGTACCACTGCCAGGGGTAGTGGCCCGGGCTCGGGCGCGAGTAGGCGAAGGGGACGCCGTCGCGCTCGCCCTCTATCCAGCTCGCGCTCAGGGTCTGCTGCGCGATCCGCATGACGCGGTCGCGGACTTCCGCTTCGACCACCAGCGGCAGTCGCTGCATCAGAAGGTCATGCGGCGCATGCCGCGCAGGGCGAAGAAGCTGAGCACGGCGGCGAGGGCGAAGAGCGTCAGGTATCCGGGCCAGGTGTCGCTCCAGCTCACCGAGCCGACGAATCCCTGCCGGACGGCCTCCACGACCTGGGTGACGGGGTTGATCTTCGCGACCTCCTGCAGCCAGCCGGTCAGGAGGTGCTGCGGCGCGTACGCCGTGGTCAGCAGGACGGCCAGCAGCATCCCGACCTGCATGATCGGCGCTGCGGACTGGGTGCGAAAGCGGAAGGCAAGCGACGTGCCCCAGGTCGCCGCCACCACGGCCATCCCCATGACCAGGCTGATCGCGATCAGGAGTCCGAGCAGCCCGGGCCAGTGGACCCCGACCGCGAAGCCGACGATCAGCAGGAAGGTCACGGGCAGCAGCGAGCGCAGGCTCGCCGAGAGCACCAGCCCCGCGAGGAGCACGGGCCGCGGCGCGGGCGAGGCGAGCAGCCGGTCGAACCAGCCCTGCTCGATGTCCCGGGCCAGGTTGACCCCGGTGGCGGCGCCCGTGAAGCCCGCACCCTGCAGCATGCTCACCGGGATCAGGAAGCTCTGGTAGCTGCTGGTCGTGAACCCGGGCAACAGGGTGAGGCTGCCGAAGACGCTCGTCAGGCCGAGGAAGAAGATGGTCGGCGCGAGCACCCCCGGGATCGCCGCGCCCGGCACCCTGGTGATCTCGTTCAGCGCCCGGCGGACGAGGACTCGGATCGTCGCCGAGGCCCCTCGCCAGTTCATACGCCGCGCCTCAGCCTGCTGCGCATCGCAAGATCGCACAGCGCAAAGCCCACGGCTCCGATACCGATCACGGAAGCGATCGCCTTGAGCTGGGTCGTGGCCGACCAGCCGTCGATGATCGGCTCGCGGATCCCGTTGACGATGAAGCTGAACGGGTTGTACTGCGCGACCCACGAGGCCGGCTCGAGCATCAGGTTGGCCGGGAAGAAGGCGTCGGAGAGGAAGAGGACCACGAAGACCAGCGGGAAGATCCCCTGGACGACGCTGGCGCTGTTCGAGCGGAGCGCGATCGCCGCCCCGATCGTGCCGAAGGCGAGGGCCGATGCCGAGGTCAGGACGATGATCCAGAGCACGGCGGGCACGCCCTCGTTGATCTGGGCTCCGAAGATCAGCCCGAGGACGATGAAGTAGACCGCGATCATCGCGCCGAGCGTGGCCGTCGCCGCGAGCCTCCCGAGGACGACCGAGGCGCGGGCGATTGGCGCGGCATAGAGGCGGTCCGTGAACCGCATCTCCATGTCGATCGCGAACGCGATCGCGCCGGAGTTGCCGGTGAACATCACCGACTGGACGATCGCCCCGGCGAGCATGAAGGAGAGGAAGTTGGGCACCGCGGGGAAGCCGGGCAGGTTGACGGCGCGCCCGGCGCCGGCTGTCTGGATCGCGAGCAGGGCGGTGGGGAAGACGATCAGCGGAGCCAGCAGCTGAGGCCTCCGCAGCGTCTGCAGGATCGAGCGCCTCCCCAGGGCGGCGACCACGCGGGCGTTGGCCGCGAGGGTCTCAATCACTCCGGCACTGCCTCCATCTCGCCGGTGTCTTCGGAGGCTCCCTCCAGGTGCTGGCCGGTCTTGTGCACGAAGACGTCGTCGAGAGTGGGCTGGACGAGATCCAGTGACTCGACGTCGAGTCCCTCCTGGTTCAGTGCCACGACTATCGGCCCGACCTCCGAGGAGCCGTGCTCCAGCTCGACCATCAGCGTCCCGTCCCTGGCGGGGAGCGGCCGCCCGAAGCGGGCCAGGACCCGCTCCGCGCGCGACTCGTTCCCCTGCTGGTCGACCAGGCAGAGCTCGAGGTGCGGCCGGCCAACCTCGGCCTTCAGCGCCCTCGGCGTGCCCTCGGCGACGAGCTTGCCGCCCGAGATGATCCCGACCCGGTCGGCGAGCTGATCTGCCTCCTCCAGATACTGCGTCGTGAGGAAGACGGTCGTGCCCTCCTCGTTCAGCTTGCGGACCTCCTCCCAGATCGCCTTGCGGCTTACCGGGTCGAGGCCGGTGGTCGGCTCGTCCAGGAAGAGGACCTCGGGCGTGTGGACGAGGGCGGCCGCGAGGTCGAGCCGTCTGCGCATCCCGCCCGAGTAGGTGCCGACGCGGCGATCGGCGGCCAGCGTGAGGCCGACCCGGTCGAGCAGCCACTGACCCTTCTCGCGTCCTTCGCGCTTCGAGATGCCGTGCAGCGTCGCCTGGAGCTCGAGCAGCTCGCGGCCCGTCATCAGCGGATCGAGCGCGGCCTCCTGCAGCGCGACGCCGATCTTCCGCCTCACCGCGCCCGGGTCGTCCGCGACGTCGTAGCCCGCCACGACCGCCCGGCCGCCCGTCGGCTGGAGCAGCGTCGTCAGCATGCGCACGGTGGTCGTCTTGCCGGCGCCGTTCGGCCCCAGGAAGCCGTAGATCTCGCCCGCCGCGACCTCCAGGTCGACCCCGTCGACGGCCTTGATGCCGCCCTCGAACTCGCGCGCCAGCTCCTGAGTCTCGATCGCGGCCACGGTCAGAGCAAGATAACCGTCGCCCCCGGCCGACCCCGGACGAGCGTCACACTGCGCGCAGCGGCACGGAAGGCTCCGTCACGGGCTCTCCCCGCCTTGTCCGCCAGCGCGTGACGATCGCGGTCGGGTTCGGAGGCAGCCGGTCGTCGGTGGCGAGCCACGATCCGGCGAGGATGAGAAGCAACCCGGCGATCGCCCCCGCGCCCGGGCTCTCACTCAGCACAATGACGCCGAGCGCCACCGCGATCACCGGGTTGATGTAGGTGATGATCGAGGCCCGGCCCGCGCCCACCTCCGACACGAGCACCATCAGGATCACGAACGCCGTCGCGGTGCAGAGGACGCCGAGGACGATCAGCGATGCGAACGCGTCGGCGGGCGGGACAGATCCAGGGATCGTCAGCAGGCCGGCCGGGGTGAGGAGCACTGCGGCCACGGTCAGGCTCGCAGCCATGGTGGCGCGCGGGTCGTACTCGAGGAGGTGCCGCTTGATGATCATCGGGCCGGCGGCGTAGCCGACCGCGGCGAGCATCACGGCGCCCGCCCCGAGGAGCTCGCTGGACTCCCCGCTCAGGTCGATCCCAACGAGCGCCACCACCCCGGCGAGGCCAATCAGCATGCCGAGCATCCGGGTTCGCGTCGGCCGCTCGGTGTGGTCGAACCGCAGGGCCAGTAGGGCAATGAGCAGGGGGACGGTGGCGATCAGAATCGCCGCGATCGAGGAGTCGACGTGCTGCTCCCCCGCTGCGATCAGAGGAAACGGCCCGACCATCTCGACGGTCGCGTAGGCGAGGATCCAGAGGCGCGGCCCGCTGCGCAGCATTTCGAGCCCCTGGCGCGGGACCAGGGCGAAGAGCAGCACGGCGCCGAGCACGAGGCGCGCCCAGGAGAGGAAGAAGGGCGAGACACCGTCGTCCACCGCGACCTTGATGAAGAGAAAGGCGACGCCCCAGATCACCGAGAGCGCCGCGAACGCGATCCATCCCCGCCGGCTCATCGACTCAGGATTGCAATCAGGCCACGGCGGCCGGGCGCAACTCCACGAACTCACGGTCCGTGGCGCGCTCGAGGGCCTCGGC
>JBKPTM010000264.1:0-2096 GCA_046765935.1 Actinomycetota bacterium
GGCGAGCGTCAGAGACACAGAGGTCGAGGGTCGCCGTGCGCTCGTGCGCGCGGACCTGAACGTCCCGCTGGAAAAAGGCGTCGTGGCGGACGACACTCGGATCCGCGCCTCGCTGCCAACGATCGAGCTGCTACGTGAGCGTGGGGCGAGTGTCGTGCTCGTCTCCCACCTCGGCCGCCCGAAGGACCGCGACCCGGATCTCTCGATGGCGCCCGTCGGCGAGCGGCTCGGCGAGTTGCTCGGGATCGAGGTGAAGCAGGCACCCGCGGTGGTCGGCGACGAGGTGGCCGCCATGGCGTCCGACCTCGACGCCGGCGAGGTGCTGCTGCTCGAGAACAGCCGCTTCGAGCCGGGGGAGACCAAGAACGATCCTGCGCTGGCCGAGGCGCTCGCCGGGCTCGCCGACGTCTATGTCAACGACGCCTTCGGCTCGGCGCACCGCGCCCACGCGACCACGGAGGGGGTCGCCCATCACCTCCCGGCCTATGCCGGGCTGCTGCTCGAGCGCGAGGTGGTCGAGCTCACCGCGGTCCGCGACGACCCCCAGCGACCCCTCATCGTGGTGCTCGGGGGCGCCAAGGTGACCGACAAGCTCGGCGTGATTGACCGCTTCCTCGGCTTCGCCGAGGAGATCCTGATCGGCGGCGCCATGTGCTTCAGCTTCTTCAAGGCCGAGGGCCGGGACACCGGGAATTCCCTGGTCGAGGAGGAGGGGGTGGAGTCCGCGAAGCAGGTGCTCGAGCAGGCCAAGGGCAGCGACACGATGCTCGAGCTGCCCGAGGACCTCTGCCTCGGCCGGGAGTTCGACGCGGACACGGAGACGCGACTGCTGAACGGCGTCGACGTGCCCGAGGGCTGGATGGGGCTCGATGTCGGCAGCAACACCATCGCCAACTTCGGCAAGCGGATCGCGCGCGCCGGCACGGTCTTCTGGAACGGTCCGATGGGCGCCTTCGAGCTCGAGCCGTTCGAGGGAGGAACCCGAGCCGTCGCCGAGGCGGTCGCCGCCGCGCCCGGTCACACCGTGGTCGGTGGCGGCGACTCGGTCGCGGCACTGCAGAAGTTCGGGCTGGCCGAGGCCGTCGACTGGCTCTCGACCGGCGGCGGCGCGTCGCTCGAGCTGATGGAAGGGCGCGAGCTCCCGGGAGTGGAGGCTCTCCAGGATGCCTGAGCGAATTCCCTACCTGGCGGCGAACTGGAAGATGCACAAGACCACCGAGGAGACCGAGCGCTTCCTCGGTGAGCTGCTGCCCCGAATCCCGGAGTCCGGCGGCCCCGAGGTCGTCGTCTGCCCGCCCTTCACCTCGCTGAAGACCGCGGTCGAGCATTGCTCCCAGAGCCGGATCCGGGTCGCGGCGCAGAACATGCACGAAGCCGATGCAGGCGCGTTCACCGGCGAGATCTCCGCGCCGATGCTGGTCGACCTGGGCGTCGAAGGGGTCATCCTCGGCCACTCCGAGCGCCGCCAGCACTGCGACGAGACCGACGAGGCGCTGGCGCGCAAGGTACCGGCGGCGCTTGGCGCCGGGCTCGAGCCGATCCTCTGCGTGGGCGAAGACCTGGCTGAGCGGGAGATGAATGAAATCGAAGCCGTGCTCACCCGGCAGATCCAGGCCGATCTGGCGGAGGTCCCGGACGCCCGCCTCAGCGAGGTGGTGATCGCCTACGAGCCCATCTGGGCGATCGGCACCGGCAAGACCGCCACCCCGGAGCTGGCACAGGAGGCGATCGCGCTGATCCGTGGCCTGATCGAATCGCGCTCGCCAGAGGCCGCCGCCGCGACCCGCATCCTCTACGGCGGCTCCGTCAAGCCGGACAACGCCGCGGAGCTGATCGCCCAGTCGGACATCGACGGCGCCCTGGTCGGCGGTGCCAGCCTGGACCCAGGCGACTTCGCGGCGATCGTCGAAGCCGCTTGAGTCGATGAGCCCGCTGCCCGCCGGCCCGACGAGCGTCCCGGTGCCCTCCCTCGCGCTGGTGATTCTCGACGGCTACGGGATCGCGCCCGACGGCCCGGGCAACGCCATCTCGCAGGCCAAGACTCCCGTATTCGACGAGCTCTGGTCCGCGTACCCGCACACGACGCTGAAGACGTC
>JBKPTM010000265.1:0-6313 GCA_046765935.1 Actinomycetota bacterium
ACCGGTCCCGCTGGCCCGACCGGTCCCCAGGGCCCGACAGGCGATACCGGGGCAACCGGCGCCACCGGTGCTACGGGAGCCTCCGGATCGACCGGCCCGACCGGTGCAACCGGCGCCGAGGGAGCCACCGGCGCGACCGGCTCGCAGGGCGATACCGGCGCCACCGGCGCCACTGGATCCCAGGGCGCGACCGGCGCCGCGGGTGCCACAGGAGCCACCGGGGCTCAGGGTGCGACGGGCGATACCGGCGCTACAGGACCGCAGGGCCCGACCGGACCTCAGGGTCCGACCGGTGACGCGGGCGCGACCGGCGCGACCGGTCCGCAGGGCGACACCGGCGCCACCGGTGCCACTGGATCCCAGGGCGCGACCGGAGCCGCGGGTGCGACGGGAGCCACCGGACCACAGGGTCCGACTGGTGATACCGGGGCCACGGGTCCTCAGGGCGCAACCGGGCTCCAGGGCAACACAGGCGCGACTGGAGCCCAGGGCGGTACCGGTGCGACCGGTCCGCAGGGCGACACCGGCGCCACAGGATCCCAGGGCGCGACCGGCGCCGCGGGTGCCACAGGAGCCACCGGGGCTCAGGGTGCGACGGGTGATACCGGCGCTACAGGACCGCAGGGCCCGACCGGACCTCAGGGTCCCACCGGTGACACAGGCGCGACCGGCGCAACCGGTCCGCAGGGCGCCACCGGTGCCACCGGTGCCACTGGATCCCAGGGGGCGACCGGAGCCGCGGGTACGACGGGAGCCACCGGACCGCAGGGTCCGACTGGTGATACCGGGGCCACGGGCCCTCAGGGCGCAACCGGGCTCCAGGGCAACACAGGCGCGACTGGAGCCCAGGGTGGTACCGGCGCGACCGGTCCGCAGGGCGACACCGGCGCCACTGGATCCCAGGGCGCGACCGGCGCCTCGGGTGCGACAGGAGCCACCGGGGCTCAGGGTGCGACGGGCGATACCGGCGCTACAGGACCGCAGGGCCCGACCGGACCTCAGGGTCCCACCGGTGACACAGGCGCGACAGGCGCAACCGGACCCCAGGGCGCAACTGGGGCTCAGGGCGGCACAGGCGCAACGGGTGCGCAGGGCGACGCAGGGCCCACGGGCGCCACTGGGCCGCAGGGGGATGCCGGGCCGACGGGCGCGACCGGGACGCAGGGCGCCACGGGGCCGCAGGGCTCTACGGGAGCCCAGGGTGCCACTGGAGAAACGGGTGCAACTGGGCCGACCGGTCCGCAAGGCCCGACCGGAGCGACCGGCGCCACGGGGGCGGCGGGCACGACCGGCGCCACTGGCGACGCGGGCCCGACCGGACCGACGGGGCCGGCCGGAGCCACAGGCGGTGCCGGACCCACCGGGCCGACTGGCAGCACCGGCGCGACCGGGGCCACCGGCACCGGGGCCGACTACCGAGCCGGCTCCGCCACCATCGCGACTGGAGCCAGCAGCCAAGCCGTGACCTTCAGCACCGCCTTCAGCGCCGGGACGACCGTGACCGTCACCGGAGGCGTCCGTGACCAGGCGACCCAGCTCTCCGCGAACAACTGTCTCTTCACGATCGCCAATGTGTCGGTGACCGGCTTCACAGCCCAATGGCGGAATCTCAACGGCAACACCTGCGCTGCAACCAACGCCATCACGATCAACTACTACGCGGTCGCCGCCAGGTAGCTGTCCTCAGCTGACCGCCTTGCGGTCCTGCAGTGTCGCGATACCGGTCGCGACGGCGAAGTAGCCGACGGTCGAGACCAGCAGAGCGCCACTGAGCAGCACCCCCGCTGCGGTGGCGTCGGCGACCGAGTTGCCTCCATGGTGTGCCGCGATCAGCGGGGCGGCCGCACCGGCGGCGGCGGTGCCGATCGGCAGGATCGCCCCGAGCCCGCTCGCAAGGAAGACGGCGATGATCACGATCAGGGACGTGTCCAGCCCAACGGCGTCCAGCGCCACCGCGACACGGCCCATCTGAAGGACGAGGGCACATGCGACCAGGGCGGTGACCAGCGCGAGGTCGCGGGGATGGCGGGCGACTGCGAGGCCCGCTCCAAACCTCGCGGGAGCGAGCCGTCGCGCCGCGACGACCAGAAGAGCGGCGGCCAGCAAACCGCCAATCGAAATCCCAAGTGCGACGGGAAAGGGCACCTCGAGCGTCCAGGAGGCGAAGACGAGCAGGAGTCCCACCAGGGCCGTCTCCACCACGATCAGAGCGGATTCCGCCGCGATCTGCTCGTAGGTCGTCGGCGAGCGATCCGGAACCCGATGCCGGATCCAGCCGATTCTCACCGCCAGCCCCAGGTAGAGGCTGATCAGCCCTACGACGAAGGCTGCGGCGCTCGCGGGGTGGGCCTCATGAGCCCTCACGCGCCCTCCCGCGGCGTCGATCGCGACCTGCCACGAGGCCGTCCGGAAGATCATCGCCGCAACACCCAGCAGGACGACGAGAACGAAGCGGCCAAATCCGACCCGCTCCAGTGCGTCGCCGACCTCTCCCGCTCGCGGGACGATGATGACGGCCAGGATCCCGAGCGCGACGAGCGCTCCGATGACGCCCAAGGCCGCGCGCAGACGCGAGGAGCCGCCGGGTGGGCTGTCTGGCGGGGCTGCCGCCGGCTCAGCCGTAGGCTTCGATCCAGTCCCAGGGCGCATTGCAGAGTCGCTGGTAGTCCGAGGTTGGGACGCTGACGGTCGGCAGGTCCTCGGACTCGACCCGCTGCATCACGACGGGGCCGAGAGCAGCGGGGTCCGCGCCGCTGCCGGGCGCGAGCCCGGCACCATCGGATTTGAACTGGATCTGCTGGCTTCCCGCATTCAGGTCGAAGGGCCCGAAGGGCTCGTACCGGTTGTCGTTGAGCGCGTTACGTGCCGACGCGGACTGGTCGCCGACGCTGATCGTGAGCCTGCTGTAGATGTTGCCGCCGACCCAGACACGCCAGTGGCCGGCCGTCGGCATGTCGACCGTGGTGGTCAGAGTCCCTGAGCCGTGGGGGGTGAAGAGCGTCCCGTCCGTGCTCCATCCATTCGGGACGGAGGCGCCGGTGAAGTCGAGCAGGAAGTGCACGTCCGCCGGCTCGGCGAGCAGCGTGCCGTTGGCCCCGGCCTTCCGGGCCAGCGCCTGCACCTGACCGCAATCGGGGACCGCCGAGTTACTCGGGGGCAAGCCCAGCGGCAGCCGCTCGATCAGGGTCTGGCCTGCGACGGGTGTGCCGAGCCTCTGCCAGACCTCATAGTAGGTCCCGGCGTAGACCTGGTTGAAGTTGCCCGGTGGACGGCTCGCCACGGGAGCGCGCCGCAGGATCAGGAGGTTGTAGGGGTCGAAATCCGCATCGGCGAGCATGTCGGTGTCGAGGAAGTTCACGTCGTCGGGAAGCGCGCCGTTGCGGAGTGGGTCCGTCCGGCGCCGCAGGTCCTTCGCTCCCTCGGCGTCCTCCTTCCGCAGAAAGTGCCTGGGGCCGTAGATCGAGCCCTCGGTCATCAACATCGGCCCGTCGCCGGCGAACCGCTCACCGATCTGCTCGAGCTCGCGGTGCTCATCGCGCGGTGCGAGCCAGGCCGCCTGGTACATGAGGAACGACGAGTAGAGGACCAGGCCTCCCGCAAGAGCCGCGATCACCCAGCCGACGACCGCGTATGGCGTCCGCTGGATCAGCACGACGGCTCCCACGAGGCCGGAACAGAGAAGCGCCGACGAGACGATCGCCATGCCCTTGCCGTCGATCCAGGGCGACCCCGCGATGTAGACGATGGCGAAGGCGACGACGCCACCGATGACGTACGCCGGGATCAGGGGCTGGCCGTCTCGGAGTGCTGTGTAGGCCGCGAAGAGCGCCAGAGCGCCGAGGACGAGCGCGAGGATGATCACCTCGGCGTTCAGGTCGGTGTCGAAGCGGAAGTCCTTCGCCGGCCAGATGCCGATCAGATGCTGCAGGCTCAGCGGCCCGAGCAGGTTGCCGAGCTCTGACTCCTTGAAGAGGACGGACTGGAACGGACTGAAGAGTCCGTTCGGAGTGATGACCTGCGGCAGACTGGCCACGGCAGCCGCCGCGAGCGTCTTCCAGCCGAGGTCAACGGCCGCGGTCCGTCCCAGCCGCTGCCAGGCGATCCAGATCAGCGGTGCCATCGTCGGCAGCAGCCAGACGGCTCCTCCGGGGCCGAGAACGGTCAGGAACGCCGCCGCCACGAGTCCCGGCAGCAGCCACGGCCAGCGAGCCTCCGGACGGCGGATCGCCAGCCAGGCGGCGAGCGGAGCCAGCGCCAGCAGGGAGGCCGCCGCGACCTCCTTGACCCCGCCCCAGAGGGCGTAGCCCAGCAGCATCGACGACTGGCCGGCGATGAAGGCGATCGCGGCGCTCGCCCTGGCGCCGCTCACGACCGTCCTCACGATCTGCGAGAGCAGGAGCGTCAGGACGGCTGCCATCACGGCCATCGAGGGCTGGAGGGTCCAGGCGACGTCCTGGCCCGTCACGCGGCTGATCAGCGCCATCGGGACGAACGACCCGACCGGGTAGCCGCTGCCGGCATTGATGTCGATCAGCGCTTCCCAGGTCGACGGGGGAAAGCCGCTCGTCCGATGGCCGAACTCGAAGGCGTGATCGGTCAGGCCCATCCAGGTGGCGCTGTCGTCGAGCTTGATGTAGCCGGCCCACGTCGGCTCGCCCGAGAACAGCACGGGCGCCGCGAAGACCATGTAGACGCCGAGCGCGGCGAGGATCCCCCAGCCGGGCAGCCGGCCCGCATAGAGGCCGCCGCTCCAGCCCATCCACAGCCCAAAGGCGCCGAGGGCGACGATCGCGGGGATCGTCAGCTCGGCCGTGGCATCGGTGGTGATCCCCACCTGTGCCAGCAGCATCATCAGGGCCAGGCCCACGGCGGGGCGGACACCCCATGGAACTCGAGCCCCAGAGATCAGCTCCAGCCCGAACGAGAGGCCCAGTGCAACTGCAAGCAGGACGGCCGGGCCGACGAACCAGCAGAGAAAGAGGTCCACCGGCGGGCGCTAAGCCTCGTCGTCCACCGACGCCGGCTGGCCGACCTCCTCGCCCAGGCGAACCCGCAGCAGGGCGTTCTCCTGGGCGAGACGCGTGATCTGCTCGCCCTGCCGGGAGGCCGTGATCGTCGATTCGAATGCCAGCGCCAGAAGGAGGAGGAGCAGGAGCGCGAACAGGGCGACGTTCGTGTCTCTGACCCCGAGAACGCTGGCGAGGGTCTCGAGCAGCTGCGGGAAGATCCCGCCGGCGAGCATTCCCAGCGCCAGAATGAACCAGATGACCGTGTAGCGCTCCTGGAGCTTCCTCCGCCTGATCAGCTCGAGGACCAGGAGGAAGAAGAAGATCGCGGCGACCGCCGCAAGGATCCGCGAGCGGGTTGTGAGGTTCACCTTGCCCTCGACTTCGGCCAGGTAGATCGAAGCGTCAAGCAGCCGCATCAGTGCGCCTCTCCCCGGAAGCGACCGACCATCAGCGTGATGAACGCCATGAACATGAACCTGAGCGAGGGGAAGACGGTCAGGTAGGACTCGCCGAGCTCCCGCTTCAGCATCAGCACCGGCACCTCGACCACGCGGAGCCCCTCGTTGATGGCCGTCTGCACCGCCTCGATCTCACCGAAGTCGGGCTGGTAGATGCGCGTGAAGAGGTCGATCGCTCGGTGGTTCCCGGCGCGGAAACCACTGGTGATGTCGGTGAAGCGCTGGCCGTGGAGCCCGCTCACCATGCGGGCCAGGATGTGGATCCAGACCCGCCTCAGCGGGCTCGAGCGGAACTCCGAGCCGGGAACGTCGCCGTCCTGGGTGAAGCGGCTGCCCAGGACGAGGTCCGCGCGGTTATCCCATGTGGGCTGGAGGATCCGCGGCAGCTGGTTGGGCGGATGCTGGCCGTCCGAGTCCAGGTGCGCGAAGTACTTGAAGCCGTTCTCCTGGGCGTAGCGGTAGCCCGTCTGCAGCGCCGCGCCCAGGCCGATGTGGAAGGGGAGGATGGCCACCTCGGCTCCCGCCTGACGTGCGGCGTCGACCGTGTCGTCATGGGAGCCGTCATCGATGACGAGGATGGTCGCCCCCGGGAGCTCCTCCTGGACCTCGGCGATCACGGTCTCGATGCTCTCCCCCTCGTTCCACGCCGGGAGGAAGATCAGGGTCTGGCTCTGGTGGTCTCGTTCGGAGGCCAGCATCCTGATTCTGTCTGTCGGTCAGGACGATTCGAGTCTTGAACCGACTCAGACCTCGGGGCGCCGGCGCATCTTTACGCCCGCGATCCCGATCACGATGCCGAGCAGGATGATCAGCGGCAGCGTCGTGAACGCGGCGCCCGTCGAGGGG
>JBKPTM010000266.1:0-2117 GCA_046765935.1 Actinomycetota bacterium
CGTAGCCCCAGCCGGCCGAAGCGATCGGCCACCGCATCGCGCGGCAGCCCGGCGAGCCGTCCCAGGGTGGAGATCCCGAGCCGCTCGAGCTCGTTGGGGAGGTCGTCCGCGTCGTCATTCCGCTCTGCCGTGGCCGCCACCGCCAAGCGTCCGCAGAGCAGCGACACCGGCAGCGGGTCCAGGAACTCCGCAGCGGCCCTATCCGGAACTATGGCCCCGTTGCGAGCAGCGACATAGGCGCAGAAGCGCCCGGGTCCCACCCCGAGCCGCGTCGACGCGCCCAGCTCACTACGAACACGCTTCAACACCCCCTCGATCCCTCCCCAGAGGCCGACCAGTCCACCCGCTTCGAAGAACGCTTCGCCGGCGCGGTCCGACTCGACCTCCGCGCCGATTCCCTCGAGCCGCCGCAGCGCCTCCTCCCAGGAGCTCTCGGCCCTCTCCGGATCGGGCGGGATCAGGGCCAGCTCGGGACAGCGAGAGAGCGCCTCGCCCATCCTCATCCCCGCCCGCAGGCCGAACTTCTCCGCGGCCTCCGTGACCTCCCCGATCAGCTGTGCGGCCCCCGGCTCGGGAGCCAGCGCCGCCGGCTTCGCCAGGAGATGCGAGGGTGCCCGTAAGCGCAACCCGTCTGATGCTGGTGTCGTCGCGGCGATCAGCCGGAAGCGTGGGATCAGGGCGCATGCGACGGGCATCGAACATATGTTCGTATACCCACTCCGATCCGTCAAGGAACCGCCGGTTAAGAAGCATCCGGGGCGGGAATCGCTTCACCACCATGTTGACCGTGGCAATCATCGCGTTCTGCGTCCTGCTCTTCGTCCTCGCCTTTCTCGCGCCGCGACTCTCGCGGTACTTCCAGCGGGCAGGCGAGAAGCCACTCGAGCTCGGCCAGCGGGCCGGCGGCAAGGCCCCGGGGAAGCTCGGCAAGTGGCTGCGGAAGCCCTTCTCCACGGGTGAGCGGGCCGTCCAGAAGAGCGGTTCCGAAGGCCGTAAGGCGCGCGCGAAGGTCTGAAGAGCGGGAGTAGTCTCCCGTCGATGCCGAAGCGCGAACCGACGACCGAGGAGCTGCGCCAGGCTCAGCACGAGCGGGCGACCGAGGAACACGAGGCCGTTGACACCTCGGTGACTCCGGACGAAGCGCACCAGCACCAGCGCCGCGCCGACAAGTCGGCGTATCTCAAGCGCATGTTGGAGAAGCGGGCCCGCTCGGAGCGCGACCAGAGCTGATCCGGCTCGCACTGATCGCCGATACCCATCTGCCGCGCGGGACCCGTTTTCTGGCGAAGCCGTGTCTCGACCTTCTCCGCGCCGCCGACCTGATCATCCACGCCGGCGACTTCAGCCAGCCGTCCGTCCTCGCCGACCTGCGTGAGCTCGGGCCAGTGGCCGCCGTCCACGGCAACGTCGATACCGCCGAGCTTCGCCGCGACCTGCCCGAGACGATCTCCCTCGAGCTCGAGGACGTAGTTCTGGGTGTGATCCACGACGCCGGCCCCTCGAAGGGGCGCCTGGAGCGGCTGCGCGCCAGGTTCCCGGACGCCGACGCGGTCGTCTTCGGCCACTCCCACATGCCGCTGCACGAGGAGCGCGACGGCTTCCAGATCTTCAATCCCGGCAGTCCGACCGAGCGCCGTCGCGCCCCTCACCGCTCGATGGGTGAGGCGACGGTGGAGGGGGGACGCATCGAGTTTCACCTCTTGCCGTTGCCATGATCTGCCCATGACCGCTCGAGCGATCGCCGTCCTCTCTGCCCTCGCGGTCATCGCCCTCTCAGGGTGCGGCTCCTCGGACAAGGACAGCGCCGGCACCACCACGATCCCGGGCGGCGCCGACCCGAAATCGGTCGAGGTGATCCGGAACTGGGCGGATGAGCTGAGGGCCGGGGACGTGGCCGCGGCCAGCGAGCGATTCGCCCTGCCGAGCGTGGTCCAGAACGGGACGCCCGCGCTGCGGTTGACGAACCGCAGGGAGGTGGAGGCCTTCAACCGCTCGCTGCCCTGCGGCGCCAGACTCACCGCGGCGGTCGCGACCGGCAAGTTCACGGTCGCAACCTTCGTCCTCACCGAGCGGCCGGGGCCGGGTGAGTGCGGCGACGGGGTGGGGGAGGCCGCCAA
>JBKPTM010000267.1:0-13241 GCA_046765935.1 Actinomycetota bacterium
GACCTCGCGGCGAAGGAGCGGCTGATCAACTCGAACCTCAGGCTGGTCGTCTCGAACGCGCGCCGCTACATGCGCCAGGACCTCAACCTCCTGGACCTGATCCAGGAGGGGATCCTCGGGCTGATCCGCGCCAGCGAGAAGTTCGATTGGCGCAAGGGCTACAAGTTCTCGACCTACGCGACCTTCTGGATCCGCCAGGCGATTCAGCGTGCGCTCGAGTCGAAGGAGCGCACGATCCGCGTGCCGAATCAGGTCGCCCAGCGCGAGCGCAAGGTGATGCGCATCGAGCGCGAGCTTGCCACCAAGCTCGGTCGCGACCCGACCACCGAGGAGGTGGCCAAGGAGGCCGAGCTCGAGCCGGCGCAGGTCGAGGAGATCCGCGACCTGACACGCGTCGTCACCAGCCTCGACCGACCGGTCGGCGACGAGGACGGATCGGCGATGGGCGAGTTCGTCCAGGACGAGCGCGTCGGGCCCTCCGAGGAGGTCGCCGTCAGCTTCCGCGACCAGGCGCTCCGGCGGGCCGTCCAGGACCTGCCCGAGGACGAGCGCAAGGTGATCCAGCTGCGCTACGGCATCAACGGCGACGAGCCGACCCCCCTGCGCGAGACCGGTCGGCAGCTCGAGCTGAAGCCGAGCGAGGTCAAGGAGCTCGAGGAGAAGGGGCTCAGCCGCCTCGCCGAGGCCCGCGAGGTCGAGGCGATGCGGGAAGCGGCCTAAGCGGCCACCAGGCCGCACCACTATGAGCGAAGCGGTTGCCAGGGGCGGCCGCCTGTGGCCGCGACCTTATGGCGAAGCCGTCGACCGCAACTCAATGATGCGATCCACCGACTGCTCGAACGCCGCGCGATCGAGTGAGCCGTCACGCAGCCCGGCCGCGAGCCCGCGCTGTGCCTTCGCGGCCGAGCGCAGGTCCGTGTAGAGGACGAGGTCGACACCGGCCGTGGCCGCCGCCCGGGCGGAGCGCGCCGGCCCGCCGACCGCGCGGCCGGAGACGGTGCCGAGAGAGTCGGTGATCGAGACACCCTGGAAGGCGAGCCGCCCGCGCAGCTCGCCGGTGGCAACGGCGTGGGCGAACGCGGCAGGCTTGTGCGAGATCGCCGGGTAGACCGCGGTGCTGAGCATGACGAGCTGGCCTCCCGCCGTGACGAAATCGGCGAATGGCTGCTCGTCCTGACCGCGCAGCGTCGTGGCCGGCAGGTTCACCGTCTGCTTCGCGTTGTCCGTGTTGACCCTCGCCGCGCCGAGCCCGGGGAAGTGCTTGGCCGTGGCGGCCACACCCGCCGCGGCCAGCCCGCGGGCGAACGCCACGCCCCGCTCGGACACCTGCCCAACCGTCGAGCCGAACGCGCGTCGCTCCTCGGCGATCGCCCTGCCGCGGCGCCCGATGTCGAGCACTGGAGCCAGATCCACGTTCACGCCCATCCCCCGCAGGCTGGTCCCCGTCGCCCGACCGATCCGCTCCGAGAAGGCGGCACCGCGGGAGCCGATCACGGCGGCGGAGGGCTTGGGCGGGCCGGGCAGGCGCCTGACGAGGCCACCCTCCTGGTCGACCGCGATCAGCAACGGCGGACTGGCCGCGGGGCGAGGGATCGACTGAAGCTGCGCCGTCAGCCGGCGGACGGAGCGGGGACCTCCGACGTTCCCGTCGAAGAGGATCACCCCCGAGATCAGGCCACCACGGATCATCCGGCGCAGCGCCTTCGGCGGCCGGTGGCCCGGGAAACCCGTGATCACCCGGGCTCCGGCCAGCTGGTCGTCGCTCAGTGCAAGGGGACTGCTGATCTGGTTGATGCCCCGGTCGCCGCCTCCCGCCATGAGGAGGCCCGCCACGGCCGCCGTGATAAGACCCTGCATTGCCGGGTAGGTTCCCCGACATGGACTACACGATCAAGAACCTCAAGGAAGTCGAGGACATGGCCGCGAGCCAGGGCTTCGGCGAGGTCCAAGAGGCCCGCTTCGCCCACGGTGACCTGGGCGCCGAGCGGACCGGTTTCTCGCTCCAGCGCGTGAAGCCGGGCAAGCGGCATGCGTTCGCCCACCGCCACAAGGAGATGGAGGAGATCTACGTCGTGATCTCCGGCTCGGGTCGCATCAAGCTCGACGACAAGATCGAGGAGGTCGGCCCGCTCGACGCGATCCGCATCGGACCCTCGGTGACCAGGGCGATGGAAGCCGGTGACGAGGGCCTCGAGGTCCTCATGTTCGGCCCCCGCGCCAAGGGCGACGCCGAGATCGTCGAGGACTTTTCATGGGATTAACGGGTTGCTCCTCGGCTTCGCCTCGGAGCACCCTCGCATAACAGGCGTCCGGGCGCGCTCATAAGTTTTCGGCGTGCCCCCGCTGATCGGCTTCGACGAGGCGCTCGAGCTCGGCGCCCTTACCGACCACGAAGAGATCGGCGCTCTGGTCGAGCGGGCCTGGGACGTGCGCCGGGACCGCTTCGGTGACTCGACCGACATGTGCTCGCTGGTCAACGCGAAGTCGGGCGGCTGCGCGGAGGACTGCGGCTTCTGCGCCCAGTCCCGGTACGCGGAGTCGGACACGCCGATGCACGCGATGATGGAGCCCGAGCAGATCCTCGAGCACGCCAAGGCGGCCGAGGCGGCAGGCGCGCACCGGTTCTGCATGGTCACCCAGGGCCAGGGGCTGTCGAAGCGGGACTTCGCGAAGATTCTCGAGGGGGCGCGCCTCGTCTCCGAGCAGACGAACCTGAAGCGCTGCGCCTCGATCGGTCACATGTCGGCCGACCGCGCCCGCCAGCTGAAGGAGGCGGGCATCCAGCGCGTCCACCACAACGTCGAGTCGTCCCGCTCGTACTACCCCGAGGTGTCGACCACCGTCCGCTACGAGGGCCGCCTCCGCACGATCGACGCGGTCAAGGAGGCCGGGCTCGAGACCTGCGTCGGCGGCATCCTCAACCTCGGTGAGACGCCCCGCCAGCGCGTCGAGATGGCGTTCGAGCTGGCCGAGATCAATCCCGACTCGGTCCCCATCAACCTGCTCAACCCGCGCACGGGGACCAAGTTCGGGGAGCGCGAGCTGATGGACCCCTGGGAGGTCGTCAAGTGGGTGGCGATCTTCCGCCTGATCCTGCCGGACGCCCTCTTCAGGCTCTGCGGCGGACGGGTGGAGAACCTCCAGGACCTCGCCCCGCTGGCGGTCAAGGCGGGGCTGAACGGCGTGATGATGGGCAACTTCCTGACTACGCTCGGCGTCGAACCGGCCGAGGACCGGGAGATGTTCGAGGAGCTCGGCCTGAACGTCGCGCGCCAGCCCGACAACGGCGCGAATCCGCGGCCCGACAACCGCTCGGGCTGGCTGGAGGGCGAGACCCCCTCCACCCCGATTGAAGAGCTGATCGACAGCCAGGCCGAGGCGAACTTCTGGGACCCCTCGACCCAGCTGCGAGTGATCAAGAAGAAGGGCAAGGTGCCTGCCTACCCCGAGCGCCCGTCGGACCACGAGCCTCAGCCGGCGGGCTGGGGCGACTAGTGCTCGAGATCAGCGAGCGCCTCGCCGAGCTCGAGTCGAGTGGGCTGCGACGCCGCCTGCGACTGGTCGAGGGACCGCAGGGACCCCAGGTAGTGCTCGATGGCCGCCCGGTGCTGCTGCTCTGCTCCAACAACTACCTCGGGCTCGCCGATCACCCCCGCCTGCGGCAAGCCGCCGCGGACGCGGCGCTCACGCTCGGGACCGGCGCCGGCGCCTCGCGCCTGATCTCCGGGACGATGTCGATCCACGCAGAGCTCGAGTCGCGGCTCGCCGAGTTCAAGGGGACTGAGGCGGCCCTGCTCTTCGGTTCCGGCTACCTCGCCAACACCGGCACGATCGCGGCGCTGGCGCAGCGCGGCGAGGTCGTCTTCTCGGACGAGCTCAACCACGCCAGCATCATCGACGGCTGCCGGCTGGCGGGTGCGGATACCTTCGTCTACCGGCACGCCGATACCGAGCACCTCGAGTGGGGCTTGCGGCGCACGGCGGGTCGCGCCGCCCTGATCGCGACGGACGGCGTCTTCTCGATGGACGGGGACATCGCGCCGCTGGCGGAGCTGACCGACCTGGCCCGCCGTCACGACTGCCGCCTGCTCGTGGACGAGGCCCATGCGACCGGATGCATCGGCCCGGGCGGACGGGGTTCGGTGGCCGCCGCCGGCCTGAGCGGCGAGATCGACGTGATCGTCGGCACGCTCGGCAAGGCCCTTGGCGGCTATGGGGCGTACGTCTGCGGCTCGGCCGAGACCATGGACTTCCTGGTCAACTCGGCGCGGCCCTTCATCTTCTCGACCGCCCCGCCTCCGCCGGTCGTCGCCGCTGCAGGGGCGGCGCTCGACATCCTCATCGAGAGCTCGGAGCGCGTCGAGCGCTTGGGGCAGAACGCGGCCGCCCTCCGCGAGGGGCTCCGCGCCGAGGGGTTCGAGCCGATGGGCTCCGAGACGCAGATCGTGCCGCTGCTGGTCGGCGAGGCCGATGACGCAATGGCCCTCTGCGAGCGCCTGCTGGCGGAAGGAGTGTTCGCGCAGGCGATCCGGCCGCCCACCGTGCCGCCCGGTACCTGCCGTCTGCGGCTGACGACGATGGCCACTCATCGGGTCGCCGATCTGCGGCACGCGGCGAGCCTGATCGGAGGCGCGGCCCGCGACCTGGGCCTGGCGCCTGGCACCGTGCAGGCGATGGCGGCCTGAGGCATGCGGGGCGCCTTCGTCACCGGGACCGGCACTGAGGTCGGCAAGACGGTCGTCGCCGCCGCGATCGCGCGGACCGCGTGGAACGCCGGTGATCGCGTCGCGGTCTTCAAGCCGGCCGTCAGCGGCCTGGACGACTACCGGCTGCGACCCGAGGCCTGGGAATACGCGCGGGAGCTGCCCGATCACGTCCTCCTGCGGCTCGCCTCAGGCTCTCGGCAGGACGACGATCAGATCGCTCCCTATCGCTACGGCCCGGCGGCCTCGCCCCACTTCGCCGCGGAGCTCACCGGCGAGCAAATCGATCCGGACCGGCTCCGCGGCGCTGCGCTTGCCGCGACCGAGGACTCCGACGCGCTGATCTGCGAGGGAGTGGGCGGCTTCCTGGTGCCGCTCACCTCCGGCTACCTGGTGCGGGACCTGGCCCGCGACCTCGGGATGCCGGTGACGATCGTCGCCCTGCCGGGACTGGGGACCATCAACCACACGCTGCTCACGATCGAGGCGGTCCGGAGCGCTGGCCTTGAGGTCGCCACGGTGGTCCTCAACCCCTGGCCTGAGGGCCCGTCACAGCTCGAGCTCTCGAACCTGGAGACGATCCGCGACCTCGGCTCGGTCGTGGTCGAGACGCTGCCGCACCTCGACCTCACCTTGCCTGAGCGCTGGCCGGAGCTCGCTCTCAGCGAGCCTGAGCGCCGGCTGAGAGCGGCGTAGCGGCTCCCGCACCTTCCTCGGCGCCTGTCGGGGCTGCCTGACCGCGCTTGGCGCGGGCGCCACGGACGAGGGCGAGCGAAACGGCGAGCCCGGCGACCACGACGATCGCCGCCAGCAGCATCGCGCTGCCGAGCGCGTCGACGAAGGTCGCACGCGCCTGCTCGGGCGCGGTCGCGAGCGCCCCTGGGTTGAAGCCGCTACCGAGCTGCGACTGGAAGATCGCGCCGGTCGCGGCGACGCCGACCGAGGCCCCGATCATGCGGGACATCTGCAGGACTCCGGAGGCCACGCCCGACTTCTGCACGCTGACCGCGTTCATCGCCGCCGTCGACATCGGCGACATCACGAGGGCGATCCCGAGTCCCATCAGGATGAACGGGATGATCAGCCCGCCGTACGTCGTGCTCGGGGTGATGCCGGCGAACATGAACATCGAGACGGCGAGGATCCCAAGGCCCGCGCTCATCGGCGTAGCCGGGCCGAGGCGGTCGGCCAGCCTGCCCGAGATCGGCGCGACGACCGCGATCACCATCGTGGTCGGCAGGAACCTCACCCCGGCCTCAAGCGCGCTGTAGCCCAGGATGTCCTGCATGTAGAGGGCCATGAAGAAGAACGTCCCCATCATGGCGAAGGTGATGATGAAGGCGATCATGTTGGTGCCGATGAACTGGCGCGTCCGGAAAAGCGCGAACTCGACCATCGGAGCGGACACCCGCAGCTCGATCGCGACGAAGAGGGCGAGGCCGATGGCGCCGCCTACCAACAGCGAGAGGATCGGGACGGAGCCCCATCCCCAGCTGTTCCCCTCGATGAGCGCCAGGACGATGGCGGTCAGGCTCGCCGTGAGCGCGATCACGCCCGGGTAGTCGACCCTGCGATCGACGGTCTCGTCACGTGACTCGGTGACGGCGAAGACGGTGGCGACGACTGCCCCCACCGCGACGGGGAGGTTGATGAAGAAGATGGCGCGCCAGCTCACGTACTCGGTGAGGAAGCCGCCGATCACCGGGCCGATCGAGAGGGCGAGCGCCGAGACACCGGCCCAGGTGCCGATCGCCTTGCCGCGCTCAGCGGCCGGGAAGGCGTGAGTGATGATCGAGAGGGTCGCGGGCATCATCAACGCGGCTCCGATGCCCTGGATGGCGCGGCTGCCGATCAGCATCGCCGGATCCTGAGCGAACCCGGCCGTCGCCGAGGTGATCGCGAAGATGATCACGCCCGAGAGGAACATCAGCCGCCGGCCGAAGATGTCGCCTAGGCGCCCGCCGGTCGCGATCAGTACGGCGAAGGTGAGCGTGTAGCCGTTGATGACCCACTCGAGGGCCGAGATCTGAGCGTGGATCTCGCGCTGGATCGACGGCAGCGCCACGTTGACGACGGTGTTGTCGAGCATGACCATGAACAGCGCGAAGCACATGGCTCCGAGCGTCCACCACTTGCGGTTGTCGTCCGTGACCAGGTGCCGGTAGCGCGTCATCGGCGTGCCTTCCTCTCGTAGGTGCGGTAGATCTCGGCGACCTCGGGGCGCTGCAGGAGCGCATCGAGGGCCGCCTCAAGCTTTCGTCGCTCGTCGCCGTCGAGCGAGGCCGTGAAGTCCTCGAGCCCGGCGAGACGGGCGGAGATGATGCGGTCAGCGAGCTCGCGTCCACGTGACGTCAGAGCCAGGCGGCGAACCCGCCGGTCGTCCGGGTCCTCGACCCGGGTGACGAGCTTCTTGCGGAACAGCCCCTCCGCCGCGCGGCTCGCCGAGGCCGGTGAGATCCCGAGCTCCTCGGAGAGGGCGGTCACGGTGCGGGCGTCCTCGTCGGGTGAGTCGAGCTCCACCAGGACCTTCATCTGGCTGAAGGTGAGACCGCTCTCGTCGATCACCCGGAAGACCTCGCTGCTCGCCCCGCCCATGCAGCGCAGCAGGAAAGCGCCGAGCTTGAGCGCGAGCTCGGTGTCCCGAGCGCTGGTCTTCGTCGTGGTGGCCGCTGCTTCCATATGAGAAAAGGTTACATGCTTGCAACCATTTCAGAACTGAAAGCTTGTGTGACATGGGTCACACGAGGAGGGCCTCTCCTCTAGCCGACGGCGACGGGGCGCGGCAGCTCCGGCCCACCGTGGGCCGGGAGCTCGTGCTTCGGCCTGCCGCTGATGACCACGGCCGCGACCACGGCGCCGACAGCCGTGAGCACGCACCCCAGAGCCATCGCCGAGCCGAGCGCGTCGGTGAACTTCGTCGCCTCCGCGGGCCCCCCACTGGCCAGCAGGGCCGGATTGAAGGCGCCGAGCTTGCCCTGGAAGATCGCGCCCGTGGCGGCCACCCCGACGGTCCCGCCCATCATGCGGAACATCTGCAGCGTCCCCGAGGCGACGCCCGCCTTGTCCACGTCGACCGCGTTCATCGCCGCTGTCGACATCGGGGACATCGTCGCGCCGATCCCGAGGCCGAGCAGGATCCAGGCGGGCAGCAGGTCGCTGTAGGTGGTGGTCGCCGTCATGCGCGAGAAGAGGTAGAGCGAGAGCGACGTGATCAGAAGACCGAACACCATCGGCAGCCTCGAGCCGAGCTTGTCGGCGACCCTCCCGGCGATCGGGGCCGCGATCACGACGAGAACCGTGGTCGGGAGGAAGCGGACGCCGGTCTCCAGCGGTGAGAACTGGAGCAGGTCCTGCAGGTAGATCGCGAGGAAGAAGAAGCTGCCCATCATCGCGAAGCTGATGATCGTCGCCACCGTGTTCGCGCCGATGAAGTTGCGGGAACGGAAGAAGCTGAAGTCAACGATCGGCGCCGAGACGCGAGCCTCCGTTAACAGGAACGCCGGGGTGGCGATGGCCCCGATGGCGAGCAGCCCGATGATCCGCCCCGATCCCCAGCCCCAGTCGTTGCCCTCGATCAGAGCCAGCACGAAAGCGGTCAGCGCGACCGTCAAAAGGACGACGCCCAGATAGTCGATCTTCCGCTCGGCGTTGACGTCGCGCGACTCCCTGACCGCGACCAAGCTCGCGATCAGCGCGAGGGCCGCGATCGGGAGGTTGATGTAGAAGATCGCGCGCCAGCTCACGTCCTCGGTGAGGAAGCCGCCGGCGAGCGGTCCGAAGGACAGCGCGAGCCCGGAGATGCCGGCCCAGGTGCCAATCGCCTTGCCGCGCTCCTCAGCCGGAAAGGCGTCGGTGATGATCGAGAGGGTCGCGGGCATCATCAGCGCACCGCCGATGCCCTCGGCGATGCGCGAGACGACCAGCATCGTCGCGTCCTGCGCCAGCCCGGCGGTGGCGGACGAGATGGCGAAGACGGCAACGCCGATCATGAAGATCAGCCTCCGCCCGAAGATGTCTCCGAGCCTGCCGCCGGTGACCAGCAGGGCAGCGAAGCTCAGCGTGTAGCCGTTGACGACCCATTCGAGCTGATCGACCGAGGTCTTCAGATCCTTCTGGATCGACGGCAGCGCGACATTCACCACCGTGCTGTCGAGCATGATCATGAACATCGAGAGGCACATCGCGCCGAGGGTCCACCACTTCCTGTTGGCCTCGGTGATCAGACCTCGCGAGTCCATCCGGCGACGATCTTATGTTGGCCATCGGCGAATGGAGAAGGCTGCCCGGCTCGATCACGATCACCTTTGGCACCCCTTCACGCAACAGCGCGATTGGGTAGCGGAGGAGCCGTTGATGATCGAGTCGGCGGAGGGGGCCGAGTTGATCGACTCCGAGGGGCGCCGCTATCTGGACGGCGTCTCCTCGCTGTGGTGCAACGTCCACGGCCATCGCCACCCGGACATCGACCAGGCGGTGCACGACCAGCTCGACCGCGTCGCTCACTCGACGATGCTGGGGCTCTCACACCCCGGCGCCGCCGAGCTCGCCACACGGCTGGTCGAGATCTCTCCCGCCGGGCTGAACCGCGTCTTCTACTCGGACTCCGGCTCGACGGCGGTGGAGGTCGCGCTCAAGATGGCCTACCAGTACTGGCAGCACCGTGGCGGCCAGCACGTCCGGAAGACGTCGTTCATTTGCCTCGAAGAGGCCTATCACGGGGACACGATCGGCTCGGTCTCCGTCGGCGGCATGCCGCTCTTCCACTCCACCTTCGGGCCGCTGCTCTTCGATGCGCACCGCGCGAAGCCCGGCGACGTCGACGACATCGCCCGCCTGCTCGCCCGGCGTGAGGAGGAGGTCGCTGCCGTGGTCCTCGAGCCGCTCGTCCAGGGCGCGGCTGGGATGCTCACCCATCCGCCCGGCTATCTGCGCGCGGTGCGCCGGCTCTGCGACCGCCACGGCGCGCTTCTGATCTGCGACGAGGTTGCGACCGGCTTCGGTCGCACCGGCACGATGTTCGCGTGCGAGCAGGAGGGCGTCTCCCCCGACCTGCTCTGCGTCGCCAAGGGGCTGACCGGCGGGTACATGCCGCTCGCCGCCACGCTCGCGACCGAGCGGATCTACGACGCCTTTCTCGGCGACCACTCCGACTTCAAGACCTTCTTCCACGGCCACACGTACACAGGCAACCCGCTGGCCTGCGCGGCGGCAATCGCCTCGCTTGACGTCTTCGACAGGGAGCGGACGCTGGTCCGCATCCAGCCCAAGATCAGATTGCTCTCGGGGTGGCTCAGCCAGGTCGAGAAGATGCGCGAGGTCGTGGAGGTCCGCCAGCGCGGCCTGATGGTGGGCATCGACCTCGGCCAGCACGACCCAGGGCTCCGGCTTGGGCATCGGGTCGTGATGGAAGCCCGGCGGCGCGGGGTCATCGTGCGTCCGCTTGGCGACGTGATCGTGCTGATGCCGCCGCTCTCGATCTCGAAGCAGGACCTGAGGCGCCTCGTCCAGGTCGTCGCCCAGTCGATCCGAGCCGCCTACCCGGTGGCCGAGCTCGACGCGGGCGCCAAGGGCCGTCTCGATGCCGCGCTGCTCGAGGCCGCCTAGGACCTTCTGCGCTTCGGCGCACCCGCGCGTAAGCCGATACTGCCGTTGTGATGGACCGGCTCCTGAGCCGTAGTACCGATGTGAGCACGGCCGCGGTCGCCACCGCCAGGGAGAGGGTCGATGAATCCCGAGTCGCCTTCGAGGCGCTCTACCGCGAGAGCCGGGACGACGTCTATGCCTACGTCTCCGGTCTGCTGTGCGACCGCTCCGCCGCCGAGGAGGTCACCTCGCAGGCCTTCGAGCGCGCCTGGCGCAAGCGCCGCCAGATCGACCGGAAGCGCGGGACGCCGCGAGCGTGGCTGTTCGGCATCGCGCGCAACGCGGCCCTCGACGAGCTGCGCAGACGAAGCAAGCTCGCCCACGCCGCGGCGCCGGAGCCCGCCGAGCCCGTCGCGAATCCGGCGGAGGACGCCGTCGACCGGGCCGTGCTGCAACGGGCCCTCGACTCGCTCAACGGCCGCGAGCGCGAGCTCGTGGCGCTCAAGTTCTTCGCCGGCCTCTCCAACGCGGAGATCGCGAGCGTGATCCGCACCAGCGAGACGAACGCCGGCACCCGGCTCCACCGGGTGATCGAGAAGCTGAGGAGGTCCATCGATGAGGCTGACTGACGAGCAGATCGGTGCCGAGCTGCGCGCCCTGCGTGAGATGCCGAGCGAGCAGTTCGCGGCCGAGCTCGATGCCTGGGCCGCGGAGGGCTTCCCCTCGCTCAAGCAGCTCGAACAGCCAAGCAAGCCTCGCCGGAGGATGCGAGCGCGCATTGGTCGGCGACCCCTGTTTGCAGCATTCACCGCCGCCGCCACGATCGTCGCGGTGGTTGGCATCTCGGTGGCCGCGTACCTCCACGAGAACAACAGCAGTTCGGAGCCGCTGAGCGCTTCCGGAGATGGCTCGGGCGCCTTCCTTTCTGGCAAGGCCCGGACCGAGTCCCTCGGGAAGTCAACTTCGACGGCGGCAGCCAGGGGGACCGCAGCAGCGCCATCTGTGGCCCAGTCCCTGCCGGATTCCCGGCCCCGCACCGGCCGTGCGCAGATCCAGGAGCTCTCCGCTTCCCTCGGTCTCTCGACTGACGCTAATCAGATCCAGGGCGCGGGCGACGGCGTGGTTGAAGTGACCAATCGCTACGACGGGTTCGTCGACTCCTCGGACGTCCACGTCGGCGGATCGAACGGACACGCCTTCTTCCAGCTCCGGATCCCCGCAGCGCACCTGCGGGATGCGCTGGACGACCTCTCAGACCTCGGACGCGTCACCGTCCGAGACGAGGGGAGCACGAATGTCACCGGCGCCTACGTCGACGCCGGCAAGGCCTACCGCCAGGCGCGCGCCAAGGTCGATTCGCTGCTCGCGCAGCTGCGCGGCGCCACGGATCCAGCCGCAGCGGCATCGATCCGCCAGCAGCTCGTCGCCGCACGGCAGCAACTGATCGCCGCGCGCGAGGCGCTCCGCGGTGTGAAGGGCCGGGTCGCCTACGCGCCGGTGACGGTGCAGATCCGAGCCGACGGCGACGGCAACTGGTCGATCGGCGATGCCGCGGGCGACGCCGGTGACATCCTCAAGGCGATCGCCGGAGGGACGCTTGTGACCCTCGCGGTCCTGGTCCCCCTCGCGGCCCTGCTTGCGCTGGGCTGGCTGGGCGCCCGCGAGTTCAGTCGGCGCCGCCGGGACGCAGCGCTCGATCGCTAGCTACTCCTCGTAGGGCTCGAAGTCGGCCTTGCGGGCGCCGCAGACGGGGCAGAACCAGTCGTCCGGGATGTCCTCGAAGGCGGTTCCCGGCGGGACCCCACCGTCGGGATCGCCCTCGTCGGGGTCGTAGATGAATCCGCAGGAGGTGCAGATGTAGAGCTGCTTGGTGGTCGTCTTCGCTTCCATCGGGCGGCAATCTAGCGAGTACGGTGTCCGCCCGTGGAACCCGCAGTCCCACGTCCGGCGGCAACGGTGATCCTGCTGCGCCGGGGCGGAAAGCACGCCGAGCGCGGGATCCAGGTCCTCCTCGTGCAGCGCAATCCCGAGGCCCGCTTCATGCCAGGGGTCTGGGTGTTTCCCGGCGGGGCGGTCGATCCGGCCGACGGCGAGGGTGAGGCGGCTCACCGGGCCGCGGGAGTCAGGGAGCTGGCGGAGGAGGCGGGTATCGAGGTACCGGCCGAGGAGCTCGTTCCCTACTCGCGCTGGATCACCCCCAAGGCGGTCCCGATCCGCTTCGACACCCGGTTCTACCTCGCCCTGGCGCCCGCCCACACCCCGCCTGAGCCCGACGGCTCGGAGACCGTGGACGCCGGCTGGTTCCAGCCGCAGGCGGCCCTGGACAGCCACCACGCCGGCGAGCTCTCCCTGGTCTTCCCGACGATCAAGCACCTCGAGTCGCTGGTCGGGTTCGCGAACTCGGCGGAGGCGCTGGAGGCCGCCCGTCGCCGCGACGTGAAGCCGGTCGAGCCCGAGGTCGTCGGCGAGGGCGAGGAGCGAAGGATCGTCCTGCCGGACGACCTTCCCTGAGCCCCGCCGCCGCCCAGAACGGAGGGTGTGAGATCCCTCACAGATGGCCGGGTTGCCGGCGCGGTCCGGGAAGCCCGTTCATACGATCGGGGCACGGATGGAGGCGCGCTCGCGGGGGGCGGCTGGTGCCCCCGAGGATGAGAGGCGGCAGCGGATCCGCCGCATCGCGGCGGCGACCACCGTCGGCCTGGCCGGGCTGATCGTCCTCTACCTGCTCCTCTTCGGCACGGGGGCCGGCTACTCGGTGACGGCCCGGTTCGTGAACGCCAGTCAGCTCGTCGAGGGCAACAACGTCGACGTCGCCGGCGTCCCGGTCGGCTCGATCAAGAAGATCTCGCTCGCCGACGACGGCGAGGCCCTGGTCGAGCTCGAGATCTCCGATGGCTCCTACACCCCGCTGCCCGAGGGCACCCACGCCACGATCCGCTCCCAGTCGCTCTCCGG
>JBKPTM010000268.1:0-5267 GCA_046765935.1 Actinomycetota bacterium
GACCACTCAGACGAGATCGCCGACACCATGCAGCGCGAGACCGGCAAGGTCCGCGCCGAGGCGATGGGCGAGGTGCCCTACGTCACCGACCTGATCAATTTCTACGGAAAGAAGGCCGGCAAGTACATCGGCGACGAGAAGGTGCCGGCGCACTCGCCGCTGATGAAGGTCAAGAAGCTCAAGGTCCAGTACCGGCCCTATCCGGTGGTCGGCGTGATCAGCCCCTGGAACTTCCCCCTGGTCCTCTCCCTCGGCGACGCGATCCCGGCGCTGGTCGCGGGGTGCGCCGTGGTCGTCAAGCCGTCGGAGATCACCCCGCTCGGCCTCGGCGAGATCATCGAAGCCTGGAAGACGGAGATCGGCGGCCCCGACGTGTTCGACGTGGTCAACGGCATGGGCGAGACCGGTTCCGCGCTGGTCGACGAGGTCGACTTCGTCCAGTTCACCGGCTCGGACCGGACCGCGAAGAAGGTCCTGGCTCGCGCGGCGGAGACGCTCACGCCGGTGAGCGCCGAGCTCGGCGGCAAGGACCCGATGATCGTGCTGCGCACGGCCAACCTCGAGCGGGCCGTGAACGCCGCGACCTGGGGGTCGTTCGCGAACTCGGGCCAGATCTGCATCTCGGTTGAGCGCATCTACGTCGAGGAGCCCATCTACGACGAGTTCCTGACCCGCTTCGTCGACGAGGTGAACAAGCTCAACCAGGGAATGGACGGCCCCGAGCACGGCAAGGACATAGGCGCGATGACCTTCCCGCCGCAGACAGACGTCGTCGAGTCGCACGTGAACGCGGCGCGTGAAAGCGGCGCGTCGATCCTCACCGGCGGAAAGCGCGGCGAGGGGCCCGGCGATTGGTACGAGCCGACGGTGATCGCCGACGTCGACCACTCGATGACCGTCATGCGCGACGAGAGCTTCGGCCCGGTGGTCGGAGTGATGAAGGTCCGCGACCCAGACGAGGCCGTCCGGCTCGCCAACGACAGCCGCTACGGGCTGAACGCTTCGGTCTTCGGCAGCAAGCGCCAGGCCGAGGCGGTCGCGCGGCGGCTCGAGGTCGGCACCGCGAACGTCAATGACGTCCTCTCGGGATTCCTCGCCTCGGACGTGCCGATGGGCGGCTGGAAGGACTCCGGCATCGGCTTCCGCCACGGCGAGTATGGGATCAAGAAGTTCGTCCGGCCGGAATCACTCGTGATCAGCCGCTTCGGCGGGAAGCGCGAGCCGCTCTACTTCCCCTACACCGACGAACGCCGCCAGAAGCTGGTCAAGCTCACTCGCTTCTTCACGGCGCGCGACTGGCGCCGGCGGCTGGGCCGCCGCTAGCCAAGCCGGCGTAAGTTCGGGTCGCGCGTTCTAGAAGATGGGCTCCGCCTGGTCGATCAGGACAAGCGCCTCTTCCATCGAGTAGGTCGCGTGGATATTCACCTTGTTCCACTGCATCAGGCGGCTCTGGAACACGAAATCGCGGACCGAATCAATGTCGTCCGCATCGACCACCGCGAGGATGATGTGGTCCGGGCCGAAGATGCGCATCGTGACGATGTTGACGCCCAGTTGCTCGGCGAGCTGGGGGATCTGGCCAGCGCCCTCCTTCATGATCTGCCGCGTCTGCGCATTTGAAGTCGGGCAGAGGTCGGGCGGATGCTCGGCGATCATCGCGAACGTTGCCATCGGGAACCTCCCTCGTTAGCCGGATTGCGACATCGCTCACGCAGTATCTCGCGAGAAGCGCGGAAATCGGACTATCGGGACCTGGCGAGCCGGCCTACGACGCCGGGACCAGCTCTTCGCGAAGCTGCTGCGCCGCCTGCACCATGTTGCGCAGGCTGGGGTCCACCTCGTCCCAGGTCCGGGTCTTCAGGCCACAGTCGGGATTGACCCAGATCTGCTCCGGCCGCAGGACGCTGGCCGCCTCGTGCAGCAGCTCGACCATCTCCTCGACGCTCGGGATGCGGGGGGAGTGGATGTCGTAGACGCCGGGGCCGATGTCGTTGCGGTAGCCGGTCCTCTCCCAGTCGTGGAGCAGCTCCATGCGGGAGCGGGCGGCCTCGATCAAGTTGACGTCGGCGTCCATCCGCTGGATGTGGTCGAGGATGTCGCCGAAGTCCGAGTAACACATGTGCGTCTCGATCTGGGTCTCGTCCTTGACGACTGACGTGGCCAGGCGGAAGCAGTGGACGGCCCAGGTCAGGTACTCGTCCCAGCGGTCCTTGCGAAGCGGCAGCCCCTCGCGAATCGCGGGCTCGTCGACCTGGATGATCTGGACGCCGGCCTTCTCGAGGTCCTCGACCTCGTCGCGGATGGCGAGGGCCAGCTGCTTGCAGGTGTCGGCCAGCGGCTGGTCGTCGCGGACGAACGACCACTCGAGCATCGTCACCGGTCCGGTGAGCATGCCCTTGACGGGCTTCTCGGTAAGCGACTGCGCGTAGCTGATCCAGTCGACGGTCATCGCCGAGGGCCGCAGCACGTCGCCGAAGATGATCGGCGGCCGCACGTAGCGCGAGCCGTATGACTGAACCCAGGCGTTCTCGGTGAAGACGTAGCCCTCCATCTGCTCGCCGAAGTACTGGACCATGTCGTTGCGCTCCGGCTCGCCGTGGACGAGCACGTCGAGGCCGACGTCCTCCTGGAAGCGGATCACCTTCTCGATCTCGCCCTGCATCGCCTGCTTGTAGGTCTCCCAGTCGATCTCGCCGCGCTTCTCCTTCGCACGGGTCTGGCGGATCTCGGCCGTCTGCGGGAAGGAGCCGATCGTGGTCGCCGGGAAGAGCTCCGGAATGTCGATGCGCCCCCGCTGCGCGGGACGCCGCTCCTCGAACGGGCTCTGCCGCTGATCGTGCTCCTCGTCCAAAGAATCGATCCGCGCGCGCACCTCGACGTTCCGGGTGCGCGCCGAGTCTCCCCGGGAGTCCCGGGCGCGATCGTTCGCGTCGAGCTCGTCGGCGATCGCCTCGCGGCCGTCGGCCACCCCCTTCGCGAGAGTCGCGACCTCCCCAACCTTCTGGACCGCGAACGCCATCCAGGAACGCACCTCGTCGTCGAGGTCTGCATCGACTCCGGAGGGCTCGGCTTCGAGGTCGATCGGAACGTGCTGCAGCGAGCAGCTCGACGAGACGACGAGCTGGGCCGTCCGGCTCTGCAGACCATCGAGAGCATCGAGCGAGTGCTCGAGGTGGTTGATCCAGATATTGCGCCCGTCGACGATTCCGGCGAAGAGCCACTTGTCTCCGAGATCGTCGTTGGCGAGGAATTCCGCGTTGTGCCGCCCGCCATGGATGTGGACGTCGGGCGAGAGCGGGTCGCCGTGGACGAAACCGGTGAAGTCGAGCCCGACACCGTCGATCGGCGTCTCGCGGAGGACCTCATAGGCGTCGCCGACGTGGTCGAAGTAGGTCTTGACGGCGATGCGCGGCCGTTCGTGGACCTTGCCGAGATCCTCGTAGGCGAGGCGAAGCGCGTCGAGCTCCTTCTCGCTGCGGTCCTGGACGAAGCAGGGCTCGTCGAACTGGACCCAGGTCGCGCCCTGCTCGGCCAGCTTCTCGATCACCTCGCCGTAGACCTCGACGAGTTCCTCGATCAGATCGATCGCGTCGAAGCGGTCCCCCGCTCCCTCCGCGGGCTTGGAGAGGAGCAGGAAGCTGACCGGGCCGATCAGCACCGGCACCGTGTCGATCCCGAGCTCCTCCATCGCCTCGGCGTGCTCGTCGAACGGCTTCGAGCTAGACAGGGAGAACCTCGTGTCGGGACCGAGCTCGGGCACGATGTAGTGGTAGTTCGTGTCGAACCACTTGGTCATCTCCATCGCGGTCGCGTCGACCCCGTCCGCCTGGCGGCCGCGGGCCATCGCGAAGTAGGTGTCCAGGTCGACCTGCCCCCCACCCCAGCCATAGCGCTCGGGCACGGCGCCGATCAGGGCGATCGTGTCGAGGACCTGGTCGTAATAGGAGAAGTCGTTGGATGGGATCAGGTCGATCCCGGCGTCCTGCATGAGCTGCCAGTTCTCGACCCGAATCGCCTTGGCGACGGTGGCGAGCTCCTCGGCGGAGGTCTCGCCCCGCCAGTAGCCCTCCGTGGCGAACTTGAGCTCGCGGTTGCGGCCGATGCGGGGGAAACCGGAGACGTTGGAGAGCGCCATGCACCAACCCTACCGAGGCCGTAAAGCCGCGCAACGGCGCCGAACGTCCCTCAGTACTCGCTATAGCGGGGAGTCCGGGACGTTCGCGCTGGATCGGCGCCCGTTGCCGCCCTTTACCCTTCCCCGCCATGCCTGAGCGCGACTTCCTGGGGGCGGTCCGCGAGCGTGTCGTCGTCTTCGACGGCGGCATGGGCGCGACCCTGGAGCAGTTCGATCTCACGCAGGAGGACTACGGCGGGCTCGAGGGCAAGTGCCACGAGGCGCTCGTGCTCAACCGCCCCGACGTGATCGAGGGCGTCCACAGCTCGATGCTCGAGGCTGGCGCCGAGGTGGTCGAGACCGACAGCTTCCAGGGCAGCCGCCTGAAGCTCGACGAGTGGGGGCTCGGCGAGCACACGCTGGAGATCAACCGCGGGGCAGCCGAGATCGCCCGCAAAGCGGCCGGCGAAAATCGCTTCGTCGCCGGCTCGATCGGGCCGACGGGCTTCCTGCCGGCGAGCGACGACCCCACGCTCGGCGACATCACCTTCCGGAAGCTCGTCGAGGTCTTCACCGAGCAGGCCCAGGGCTTGGTCGAAGGGGGCGCGGACCTGATCATCATCGAGACCGCCCAGGACATCCTCGAGGTGAAGGCGGCGATCTTCGGGGCGCGCGAGGCCTTCAAGCTGACCGGCCGCACGCTCCCCATCCAGACCTCCGTATCGCTGCTGCCGCAGGGCGGCAAGATGCTGCTCGGCACCGACATCCGGGCGGTCCTGACGACGCTGTCCGCGCTGGACGTCCAGGTGATCGGCCTCAACTGCTCGACCGGGCCCGAGGACATGCGGGACGGGATCCGCTACCTGGGCGAGGCCTCGCCGCTCCCGGTCCACTGCATCCCCAACGCCGGGCTGCCGCTGCAGGGGCCGAACGGCGAGACGATCTTCCCCGAGCAGCCGGAGCCGCTGGCCGCCACCCTCGGCGAGTTCGTCGAGCGATACGGCGTCGGCATCGTCGGCGGCTGCTGCGGGACCACGCCGGAGCACATCCGCGCGATCCGCGAGCGGGTCGACGGTCGCACTCCGGACGAGCGGCCCGAGCGCGGCCAAGCGGCGGTCTCCTCGATGATGACCGCGACTCCGCTGGTGCAGGA